>NZ_RZOS01000208.1:0-9689 GCF_004022605.1 Mesorhizobium sp. M4B.F.Ca.ET.089.01.1.1 | reverse complement strand
GTTCGGGGCCGATCCGAAACTCGATGGCGTCGTCGCCATTGACGGCAGGCCGGTGGCGATCACGGCGCCCAAGGACGCGGTCCGGCATGGCTTGAGCCTGCTGACCGAGGACCGCAAGGGGCAGGGCCTGCTGCTCGACCTGCCGGTGGACAAGAACATCACCATCACCGATCTCGGCAAGGTCTCGCGCCACGGGCTGGTCAACCGCAAGGCGGAGGCGGTGGCGGCGACCGACCTGGTCGGCCAGCTGCGCGTCAAGGCAAGCTCGATCGAGCAGGCGGTGCGCAACCTGTCCGGCGGCAACCAGCAGAAGGTGGTGTTGGCCAAATGGCTGTTCCGCGGCACCTCGACACTGATCCTCGACGAGCCGACACGCGGCGTCGACATCGGCGCGCGGCGCGAGATCTACCAGCTCTTGTGGATGCTGGCGGCGGCTAAGAAGGGCATCATCATGGTGTCGTCCGACCTGCCCGAGCTGATGGGCATGTGCCACCGCATCGTCGTCTTTTCAAAAAACAGAATTGTCGGCGAGGTGCCGCGCGCCGAATTCGACCAGGAGCGCATCCTGTCGCTCGCCTATCAGGAGTATGTGCGACCATGAGCGAGACGTCCGAAGCAACCGTGTCGGCGCCTGTTTCCCCCGGCCGGGCGAAATTCCTGCGCTTCCTCATCCGCGATGCCGGCGTGCTCCTGGCGCTGGTGCTGATCACCGTGTTCTTCTCGGCCAGCGCGCCCTATTTCGCGACGCCCGGCAACGCGCTGAAGATCTTCGTGCAGATCGCCATCAACACGGTGCTGGCGGCCGGCATGACCTTCGTCATCCTCACCGGCGGCATCGACCTGTCGGTCGGCTCGGTGCTGGCGCTGTGCACGGTGGTGGGCGCCACCATCATGATCAACGAGAGCCTGTCGCCGGCGGTGGCGATCACGCTGGCGCTGCTGGCCTGCATGGCGACGGGTGCCGCCTGCGGACTCCTCAACGGCTGGATCTCGACGCGCTGGAAGATCCCCTCCTTCATCGTCACGCTCGGCATGCTCAACATGGCCGCAGGCGCGGCGCGCGTGGTCAGCGACAATTCGACCATCACCGGCCTGCCGCAGAGCTTCGTCGATTTCGGCAATCTGATCATCGGCGGCTTCCTGCCCTCGATCTTCCTGGTCGCGGTGCTGGTGATCGCGGTCGGCTGGTTCGTGCTGCGCTTCACCGTCTTCGGCCGCATGATCTTCGCCGTCGGCACCAATGACGAGGCGGTGCGGCTCTCCGGGCACAATCCGGACTTCTACAAGGTCGCGGCCTTCACCATCAGCGGCCTGACCGCCGGCATCGCGGCGATGGTCTATCTGTTGCGCCTCAACATCGGCAGCCCGATCGCCGGCGTCGGCTACGAGCTCAACGCGATCGCCGCGGTCATCATCGGCGGCACCAGCCTCAGCGGCGGCAAGGGCTCGATCATCGGCACGCTGGTCGGCGCCTGCATTTTGCAGGTGCTGAGCACCGGCCTGCAGCTTCTGGGCGTCGGCGACAATTTCAAGCCGATCGTGATTGGGCTTGTCATCGTGCTCGCCGTCATCCTAGACGCATATAGGGAGAGGCTGTTGCGCAAGATACGCTAGGTTTTCCGTCCGGACTTGCGTGGGAAATGTAGGAGCGCTGGGACCAGGGGCCATGACAACGATCGCCGATGTCGCGCGTTACGCGGGGGTGTCCGTCGCAACGGTCTCGCATGTGATGAACCGCACGCGCCATGTCGAGCCGGAGACGGCCGAGCGCGTGCGCGCGGCGATCGCGGCCCTGCGCTACAGCCCGAATTCGCTGGCGCGGAGTCTCAGGCGCGGCGAGACCAAAACCATCGGCCTGCTGCTCCCCGACAATTCCAACCCGTTCTTCGCCAGCGTCGCGCGCCAGATCGAGGATGCCGGGTTTGTCGCCGGCTATACGGTGATCCTGTGCAACTCCGACGGCAGCGCCGAGAAGGAGGAGCGCTATCTGTCGGTGCTGATGGCCAAGCAGATCGACGGGCTGATCTTCGCCGGCTCGTCCGACCATGCGGGGGTGTTCTCGCGCCTCGCGCCCGACGTGCCGGCGGTGCTGCTCGACCGCGAGATCCATTCCGTCCATGTCGATTCCGTGCTGGTCGACCACGATCACGGCGGCTATCTCGCCGGCCAGTATCTGGTCGGGCTCGGGCACAAGCGGATCGGCGTCATCGGCGGCCCGCGCGATTCGAGCTCCAGCCCGGCGCGCCTGCGCGGCTTTACCCGGGCGCTGCAGGAAGCAGGCGTCGACCTGCCGGCTTCAGCAGGGGTCGATTCCGACTACCATTTCGCCGGCGGCCGCCTGGCGATGGAGCGGCTGCTGACGCAGGCGCCCGACATCACGGCGGTGTTCGCCTGCAACGATCTGATGGCGATGGGCGCGGTCACGGCGCTGCGCTCACGCGGATTGCGGGTTCCCGACGACATGTCGATGATCGGCTTCGACGACATCCCCTATGCCGTCACCACCTGGCCGCCGCTGACGACGATCGCGCAGCCGGTGGAGAAGATCGGAACGCGGGCGGTCAGCCTGCTGCTGGAGCGCGTCGCCGAGCCGGCCGCGCATTCGCGCCGAGAGATCCTGATGCCCGTGCTGGTCGAGAGGGAAAGCTGCGCGCCGTTGCGCGGGTAAAGCGATCCCGAAATTGAGAACAGGTTTTCTTACTTCGGCCGTGAACTCATAAATGAAAGGACCAGCACGAGTGGAAAGCAGACGATGAGGTTGCTATCCTTCCAGGATGAAGCATGAACGTCTTTGCGCAATCGCTCACAACTTCGCCGACTCGATGGCAAGTGGCCTAGGCTTTGTTGTCGGCTACTGCCAAACCGACGTGTTTGGAGAGGCCGCCACCACCACGGGTGGAGTAATCGAGATCGACTTCCTGCGCGGGAGTGTTGTCAGAGGCCGCCCTTCGGACCAATTGAAAAGTGCTGCGGTCATGTTTGGGCAAGCCTTTCCTGCCTTCTGCAAAAAGAACGGCGCGGAGGTGACGGACTTCCAGAGTTTTCTCGCTGCGTTTGATGCCATAGGCGGCAGGTGCCGCGCAGTGCTGACCGTTGTAGATCGAAACGGCCGCCGTTCTCTTACGGAGTATGACGGCGTCCCGTTGAAGCGCTTAAGAGTTCTGGACACGTTGGGCCGTATACGCCGAAAAACGAGGCAGATCGAAAAAGTTAGCCAGTAAGCCAGTGTCCCGAATGGCGACATGCATTGGTGGCGGCAAATGTTGACGTCAGCGCTGCCCCTCATCCGCCCCTTCGGGCACCTTCTCCCCGTGAAACGGGGAGAAGGAAAAGGCTCAAGCCGCTGGCTGCATCTCCGCTCTCAGCAGCATGCCGAACAGGTCGCGCGGCTCGTCGGGGTCGGCGAGCAGGTCGAGCTCCTCATAGAGGCCGGTGGCCTGGAGCTGGTCGCGGACGTAGCGCAGGGCGGAAAAATCCTCGGTGGCGAAGCCGACGGAATCGAACAGCGTGATCTGCTCCGGCGCCTTGCGGCCTTGCGCCTTGCCGGTCATCACCTGCCACAGCTCGGTCACCGGATGGTCGGCGTCGAGCTGCTGGATCTCGCCCTCGATGCGGGTCTGCGGCGGGAACTCGACGAAGATGTCGGAGCGCAGCAGGATGTCGCGATGCAGCTCCGTCTTGCCGGGGCAGTCGCCGCCGACGGCGTTGATGTGGACGCCGGCGCCGACCATGTTGTCGGTGAGGATGGTCGCGTACTGCTTGTCCGCCGTCACCGTGGTGATGATGTCGACGCCTTCGACCGCGTCCTGGCCGGTCGCGCAGATGGTGATGTCGAAACCCTTGCCGGCGAGGTTGCGGGCGCATTTTTCAGAAGCCGAACGGTCGATGTCGTAGAGGCGCAGCCTGTCGATGCCGAGCAGCGCCTTGAAGGCGATGGCCTGGAACTCGGACTGGGCGCCGTTGCCGATGATGGCCATGGCGCGCGAACCTTTCGGCGCCAGGTATTTGGCCGCGACGGCGGAAGTGGCGGCGGTGCGCAGCGCCGTCAGGATGGTCATCTCGGTCAGCAGCATCGGATAGCCGGAGCCGACATCGGCGAGCACGCCGAAGGCGGTGACCGTCTGGCGGCCCTCGCGCATGTTCTTCGGATGGCCGTTGACATATTTGAAGCCGTACATCTTGCCGTCGCTGGTCGGCATCAGCTCGATGACGCCGTCATGGCTGTGCGAGGCGATGCGCGGCGTCTTGTCGAACAGCTCCCAGCGGCGGAAATCCTCCTCGACATAGGTGGCAAGCTCGGTGAGGAAGCGCTCGACGCCGATGGTGAGCACCAGCTTCATCATGCGGTCGACGCTGACGAAAGGGACGATGGCAAGGCGGGACGGCTGGGTCATGATCAGAGGCTTCCGGAATGGCTGCGGGTCGGGCGGTCCATGATGCGGCGGCCCATCAGGCTGGCGGTGAGGTCGACCATCAGGGTGGCGGTGCGGCCGCGCTCGTCGAGGAACGGGTTGAGCTCGACGAGGTCGAGGCTGGTGACCAGGCCGCTGTCGGACAGCATCTCCATCACCAGATGCGCCTCGCGGAAGGTGGCGCCGCCGGGCACGGTGGTGCCGACGGCCGGGGCGATCGACGGGTCGAGGAAATCGACATCGAGGCTGACATGCAGCAGGCCGTTTTCCTGCTCGACCTTGGCCAGGAAGGCGCGCAGCAAGGGCGCAATGCCATGCTCGTCGATGGTGCGCATGTCATGCACGGTGACGCCCGCCTCGTTCAGCGCGCGGCGCTCGGCCGGATCGACGCTGCGCAGGCCCATGGCGCAGATGCGGGCAGGATCGACGGTCACAGGTAGATCCGGGAAATAGCCCTTGAAGCCGGCCTGCCCGCTCGCATAGGCGAGCGGCACACCGTGCAGATTGCCGCTGGTTGTGGTGTCGAGCGTATGGAAATCCGGATGCGCGTCGAGCCACAGCACGAAGAGCGGCCGGCCGAGTTCCGCCGCCCGGCGCGCGACCCCGGATACCGTGCCGGCGGAGATCGAATGGTCGCCGCCGAGGAAGATCGGCAATGCTTCGCGAGACGCCGCGTAGGCGGTGTCGGCGATCGCCGCCGTCCAGGCGGAAATCTCCGGCAGCGCTTTCAGCGCAAGATTGCCGTGGACGACAGCGCGCGCCTCGGCCTTCTCGACCGCGCCCCAGTCCTCGACCTGGTGGCCGAGTTCCGACAGCACCGAGACCAGCCCCGCCGTGCGCAGCGCGCTCGGCCCCATCTCGCATCCCATCCTGCCCGCACCGTCCTGCACCGGCGCGCCAACGATCCTGCAGCGCATGATTCTATCCGTCCTTGCGATTGATCGCAGGAATGAACCATCATCCGGTGGCGGTTTGAACAGACGAAATTGGCATTTCGAGAAGGCTGATCTATCATATTGGACAAATGATTTGATCGAAATGGGCAGTCATGGATGCGCTTGACGAAAGGCTGGTGACGCTGCTGAGGCACGATGCACGGCGCAGCGTCTCCGATCTCGCGGTCGACCTCGGCGTGTCGCGCGCCACGGTTCGATCGCGCATGGCGCGGCTGGAAAAGTCGGGCGATATCATCGGCTACACGGTGGTGCTGCGCGCCGACGCGGTCGACCAGCGCATGCGCGGCGTGATGATGATCGAGATCGAGGGCCATGCCGTCGACCGCGTGATCCGGGCGCTGGGCGGCTTCGCCGAAGTGTCGACCATCCACACCACAAACGGCCGCTGGGACCTGGTGGTCGAGCTTGGCACCGCGTCGCTGACCGATTTCGACGCGGTGCTGCGGCGGATCCGGCTCATTCCCGGCATAACGGGGAGCGAGACGAGTTTGCTGCTGGCGACGCCGAGGACGACGCGGGCGAGGCTGGCGTAATAAAGGCGGCAGACGTCAGGAGTGGACGGCGACGCGCTTCCTTTGCGTCGCGACTTTCCCCTATTCTCCGGGGTATGAGCCGAGCCATAAATCGTGGGAACCAGCGCGATGCTGAAGATAATCGCGGCCGGGGTCGGCCTCGGCCTTGTCGGGTTCCTCGTCGCGATTTTCACCATGGGCGCCGGGCACGGAACGAATGTCCCGGGTTTCATCGTGGTCCCCTGGGTGATGCTGCTGATGATGGCTGGCGCTGGCGCCTTGCCCGGGTTGCTCAGCGCCTGCGTCCAATTCACGATCTATGTTGCGCTGATCCGCTTCAGGCCGCTGCTTGCGCTGCCCATCGGGATCCTTCATTGCGTCGCCGCGGTATGGGGAATGGCGCGCAACGGTATCTTGTTCTGAAGGGCCCAAAACGCGAAAAAGCCGCGGCGAACCGCGGCTTTTCGTTTGCTTGATCCCCGGAGGGAAACTGGAGCGGGTGAAGCGATTCGAACGCTCGACCCCAACCTTGGCAAGGTTGTGCTCTACCCCTGAGCTACACCCGCTCACGCGGCTTTGGGCCGCAAGCCGGGCCTATATGGCTGAAGAGCGCGGCGATTGCAACAGGGAAATGACGGGCTTTTTCACCTAGCTCGACAGGGCTAGAAGCTCCGTTGCGGCAGATGCGGGGATTCGTCGCTTGCCCCGGCGACGGTCTTGTCTCGGTGCGGTGATTGGCCGTAAACGGCGTAGCCGGAGCCGAGACCAAGCGCGACAGAAGTGAGGACCGATGCCGAAGACCGAAGCCGAGCTCAATGCCTTTCTTGCCGACCTCGGCATCGGCGTGTCGACGATCCGCCATCCGCCGCTCTACACGGTCGCCGATTCCCAGGCGCTGCGCGGCGAGATCGCCGGCGGCCACACCAAGAACCTGTTCCTCAAGGACAAGAAGGACAATTTCTTTCTCGTCACCGTGGATGAGGAGGCGGAGGTCGATCTCAAGCAGATCCATCATCTGATCGGCGCGGCCGGCCGCGTCTCGTTCGGCAAGCCGGAAATGCTGATGGAACTGCTCGGCGTCATTCCGGGCGCAGTCACCGTCTTCGGGCTGATCAACGACAGCGAGCGGCGGGTCAAGGTCTTTCTCGACCAGGAGTTGATGAGCCATGCGGTCATCAATGCGCATCCGCTGACCAACGAGGCGACAACTTCGATCGCATCGGCCGATCTCGTCAGATTCGTCGAGGCAACCGGACACGATGCTGTTATCTTGAAAGTCACGTCATGATCGCCACATGGATGGCGAAACCTGACCTCCAGCAAGAATTGTCGCGCCTCCCGCTGGCCGGCGGCGCGACCGGAAGGGCAATGACATGAGCGACAACAATCCATTCGGCAGCAGTGGCGGCCAGTATGCCACGACGGTGCAATATGGCGGCGGCGAGCCCAAGCTCTCGCTCGGCGAGGCGCCGGCCGACCTGATCAAGGACACGACGACGGCCGGCTTCGCCGCCGACGTCGTCCAGGAATCGCGCCGCCAGCCGGTGCTGGTCGACTTCTGGGCGCCGTGGTGCGGCCCCTGCAAGCAATTGACGCCGCAGCTCGAAAAGGCGGTCAAGGCCGCCGGCGGCTCGGTCAAGCTGGTCAAGATGAACATCGACGACCACCCCTCGATCGCCGGCCAGCTCGGCATCCAGTCGATCCCGGCGGTCATCGCCTTCAAGAACGGCCAGCCGGTGGACGGCTTCATGGGCGCCATTCCCGAAAGCCAGATCGCCGAGTTCATCAAGAAGGTCGGCGGCAAGAACGGCGCCGGCAACCAGGTGGCGGAGGCGCTGGCGGCGGCGGCGGAAGCGCGCGGCGCAGGTGACGCGCAGACCGCGGCCGACATCTACGACGCCATTCTCGAGCAGGCGCCGGAAACGATCGAGGCGATCGCCGGACTCGGCGAGCTGCTGTTCGAGGCCGGCGACACGGAAGGCGCCGAGGCCGTTCTGGCGCGGGCGCCGGAAGACAAGAAGGACGCGCCGCCACTTGCCGCGCTGCGCGCCAGGATCGCGCTCGCCGCGCAGGCCGCCTCGCTCGGCAATCCGGCCGAGTTCGAGCGCCGCCTTGCCGCCAATCCGGCCGACCACCAGGCGCGCTTCGACCTTTCGATGATCCAGAATGCCCGCGGCGAGCGGACGCAAGCCGCCGACAATCTGCTGGCGATCATCAAGGCCGACCGGAGCTGGAACGACGACGGCGCCAAGGCGCAGCTGTTAAAATTCTTCGAAGCCTGGGGCATGACCGACGAGGCGACGCTTGCCGCACGGCGCAAACTGTCGTCGCTGCTGTTTTCCTGAGGCGGTTCGCCGGCTGTTTTTGCCGCATGGGCTTGCGGCCGGATGCGAATGCGCCAGATTAAGCTGCGTTGATTTTTCAGGTGAGGCCGGCCTGACCTGAATCTCGACACAGCTTGGAGGCACGAGTAGCCTTTGGCGGCGAGGAGGAGATCGCGGCTTTGACACGCTTCAGGCGATCGGAGGGCTGATTTGCAGGCGGGAAACGCGCATTACCGGCGTGGCGCCGATCTGCCGGCGACGATCCCGGTGTTTCCGCTTGCCGGCGCGCTGCTGTTGCCGGGCGGGCGCATGCCGCTCAACATTTTCGAGCCGCGCTATCTGCAGATGGTCGACGAGGCGGTCGGCGGCGCGCGGCTGATCGGCATCATCCAGCCCAGTCTCGACGGCGCCCTGCGCGACGACGGCGAACCGGAACTGTGCAGCGTCGGCTGCGCCGGGCGCATCATCTCGTTGGCCGAGAGCGGCGACGGCCGCTACCTGATCTCGCTGCAAGGCGTCTGCCGCTTCCGCATCACGCATGAGGCCGCCACCAAGACGCCGTTCCGGCAATGCCGGATCGCGCCCTTCCTCGCCGATCTCGATGAAGACCGCGCCGGCGCCGAGGTCGACCGACCGTCGCTGCTGAAGGCGTTTCGGGCCTATCTGCAGGCCAATGATCTCGAAGCCGACTGGGAGAGCGTCAGCCGCGCCGAGAACGCCATGCTGGTCAACGCGCTGTCGATGATGGCGCCCTATGGGCCGGCCGAGAAACAGGCGCTGCTCGAGGCGGCGGACCTGAAAACGCGCGCCGAAACGCTGATCGCCATCACCGAAATGGCGCTGGCGCGCGAGGGTGAGGATTTTGGCTCGAGCCTGCAGTAGGTGTATCGATATTCAGGTGAGGCCGGCCTGCAAACGGCGGCTTCCGGTGCTTCCGGTGCTCACGTACTTCAAGTACGCTCCGCCCCGGTTCTCGGAAGCCACCATTCTCGACTGGGCCTGACCTGTATCTCAACACACCTTAGGCACCAGTCGGACAGGGAAAAGTGCAATGGCTGCGGAAGGACGTGACGGACAGAAGGCCAGTGTCGATCCGAAGCTGCTGGAGCTGCTGGCGTGCCCGCTGACCAAGGGTCCGCTGACCTGGGATGCGGAGCGCGGCGAGCTGATCTCGCGCGTGGCCAAACTTGCCTATCCGGTGCGCGACGGCATCCCGATCATGCTGCCCTCGGAGGCGCGGACGATTTCCGCCGAGGACCTGCTGTCGCCGCCGCGGCTCGGCGGGCCGGCGTGAGTGGGTACGGCGAATAGAAAAGAGGGTCGCATCCGGTCGAACCGACCCCCTCTGGCCTGCCGGCCATCTCCCCCTGGAGGGGGGAGATCACGCGCAGCAAAGGCGGCCCCTCCCATTTTTCTGGATTGAAAGCCGGCGGGCGAAGTGAGGGGGCCTTTCCTCTCCCCCGTCGATTGGGGGAGAGGTGTCGA
>NZ_RZOS01000207.1:0-9693 GCF_004022605.1 Mesorhizobium sp. M4B.F.Ca.ET.089.01.1.1 | reverse complement strand
CGCGAGATCATCTCGACCATGGCGGCAGCGCCCTCGCGCATCGAGATCGGCGGCACGCCGGAGGCGATGACGCGCGAGGCGTCGAGGCCGCGGTCCTGCAGCGCCGCCACGAAGCCGCGCCGGCGGTCGAGGCCGCGCGTGTCGCGCGAGGTGTCGCCGCCGATGAAGCCGAGCCTGGAATAACCGCGCGCGACGAGATGATCGACCATCAGCCGCCCGGCCTCGGCGTTGGAGAAGCCGACGACGTGGCCGATCGGATCGCTCGGCAGATCCCACGTCTCCACCACCGGCACGCCGGCATTGGCCAGCATCTTGCGGCAGCGCGGCGTGTGCCTGCCGCCGGTGACGATGATCGCTTCCGGCCGCCGCTGCAGCAACTGCCCGACCAGGCGCTCTTCCTCCTCGACATTGTAGTCGGTGAAGCCGAGCAGGATTTCCAGCCCGCTGTCGCGCAGGCCCTCGGTCATGCCGCGCACCGTGTCGGCGAAGTTGGCATTGTTGATCGATGGTATCGTCACCGCGACGAAACCGGAGCGCCGCGAGGAAAGGTTGGCGGCGATGCTGTCGAAGACATAGCCGAGCTCTTCAGCCGCCTGCAGGATGCGGTCTCGCGTGTCGGCGCTGACCGAGGCGTCGCGCTTGAAGGCGCGCGACACGGTCATCGTCGAGACGTTGGCGCGATGCGCGACATCGGCCATGGTCGGGCGCTTGGGCGAGGACTGCATGGCCGTACGTTATCGATATCACAACGGAATGCAACGCGCCGCCGGCGCTTATGCAAAGGCGATCTGGACCTTCATCGCCTGGCTTCGGTCGTTTGCAAGCTCGAAGCCGGAAAGCGCCTCGTCGAACGCCACCGTGTGGGTGATCAGCGGCTTGACGTCGATCAGCCCCTTGCGCATCAGCCCGACGCCGACGGCGAATTCCGGATGGAAGCGGAACGAGCCGTTGATCGACAGTTCCTTGGCGGTAACCGTCGACATCGGCAGCGCCATCTCGGCGCCGCCGAGGCCGAGCTGCACGATCGTGCCGCGCGGACGCGTCGCCGCGATGCCTTGCGCCAGCGCCGCCGCCGCGCCCGAGCATTCGTAGAGGATGTCGAACGTCCCCTTGTCGGCGAGATAGGGGGCCAGCCCCTCCGGATCTGTCCGCGTGTTGATCGCTTTGTCGGCGCCGGCGCGCAGCGCCATCGACAGGGTGAAATCGGCGAGGTCGACGGCGACGATCTCGGCCGCGCCCGCGCGCCGCGCACTGAGGATCGACAACAGGCCGATCGGCCCGCAGCCGGTCACCAGCACGCGCTTGCCAAGCATCTCGCCGGCCCGGCGCGTGGCGTGGAGGCAGACCGCCAGCGGTTCGGCCATCGCCGCTTCGCCGGCGCTCAATCCATCGGCCGGCACGCATTGCGGCGCGTCGGCCACCAGCATTTCACGGAACGCGCCCTGGATGTGCGGGAACGGCATGGCGCTGCCGTAGAATCGCATGTTGAGGCACTGGTTGTGCATCCCCTCGCGGCAGTAACGGCAGCCGTAGCAGGGCCGCGACGGCGAGACAGCGACCAGTTGGCCAGGCTCCAGCCCGCTGACGCCCGGGCCGAGCTTCTCGATCACGCCGGAGACCTCATGGCCGAGGATCATCGGCTCCTTCAGGCGCACCGTTCCGAAGCCGCCATGATTGTAGTAGTGCAGGTCGCTGCCGCAGATACCGCCGGCGGCAAGACGCAACAGCACCTGGCCCGCCCCCGGCTCCTCGACGGGACGGTCCTCGATGCGCAGGTCCTTGGCGGCGTGGATGACGATCGACTTCATGGTGGGCGAACTCCTCGAGCAATACCAGGAAAAGTGGATGACGGTTTTCCGTCCGGGATTGCGTAAGCTAAAGCACCGGCGAGATGAGTGGCTGGCCGGCGAAATGAGCGGCGAGGTTGTCGCGCACCAGTCTGCCCATCGCCTTGCGCGTTTCGACCGTGCCCGAGGCATGGTGCGGCTGCAAAAGCACGTTGTCGAGCGCCAGGAAGCGTGGATTGAGCTTCGGCTCGCCTTCGAAGACGTCGAGCGCGGCCGAGCCAAGCACCTTGTCCTCGAGCGCGTCGAGCAGCGCGTCCTCGTCGATGTTGGAGGCGCGCGAGATGTTGATCAGCATGCCTTCCTCGCCGAGCGCCGCGATCACCTCGCTGTTGACGATGTGGCGCGTCGCGGCGGAAGCGGCAAGCGTCACGAACAGGAAGTCCGAACGCCTGGCCAGCGCGACGGGATCGGCGAGGAACTCCCAATCGGCGGCAAAGTCCTTCGGCGCGACGTCGCTGTAGGCGATGTCCATGCCGAAGCCGGCAAGGCGCTTGGCCACCTCATAGCCGATGCGGCCGAGGCCGAGCACGCCGGCCCGCCGTCCCCAGACCCGGCGCTTGAGCGGATAGAGCCCCTTCGCCGCCCAGCTGCCGTCGCGCACCCAGCGCTCCGCGCCGATCATGCCGCGCGACAGGCACAGCATCATGGCGATGCCGAGATCGGCGACGTCGTTGGTCAGCACGTCCGGCGTGTTGGTGACGCGCACGCCGCGCTCCCGGCAGGCCACGAGATCGACCGCGTCGAAACCGACGCCATAGACGGAAACGAGTTCGAGCGACGGGCAGGCGTCGATCATGGCGCGGTTGGCGCCAAGCTCGCCGCGCGTGGCAATGCCGCGCACGAGCGGTCCGACCTCGGCGAGAAAGGCCGGCTTGTCGTCGGCCGCGAAATAGCGGTGCACCGTGAAGGCTTCGTTGAGCGGCTCCTCGTCCCATGCGGGATAGGGTCCAACCTGAAGGATGTGAGGCCGCTGCATCGTATTCGCTCCACTTGACTTGACAGATGATGTTATCGATAACATAAGACGCTCAGCGACGAGAGGCAATCAGGAAAATGTCGTCCAAACTGTTCGATCTCACCGGGCGCACCGCGCTCGTAACCGGCTCCTCGCAAGGCATCGGCTTTGCCTTGGCCAAGGGCCTCGCCGAAGCCGGCGCCAAAGTGGTCCTCAATGGCCGCGACGAAGCTAAGCTGCGTGCCGCGGCAGCGGACATTCCGGGCGCCGCGACGCTCGCCTTCGACGCCACCGACCATGATGCGGTCCGTGCCGCCATCGACGCTTTCGAGCTTGCCGGCGGGTCGATCGACATCCTGGTCAACAATGCCGGCATGCAGTTCCGCACGCCGCTCGAGGACTTTCCCGCCGACGCCTTCGAGCGCCTGCTGCAGACCAATGTCGCCAGCGTCTTCCATGTCGGCCAGGCCGTGGCGCGGCACATGATCGGGCGCGGCCGCGGCAAGATCATCAACATCGCCAGCGTCCAGACCGCGCTCGCCCGCCCCGGCATCGCGCCCTACACCGCGACCAAGGGCGCGGTCGGCAACCTCACCAAGGGCATGGCGACCGACTGGGCCAAGCACGGGTTGCAATGCAATGCCATTGCGCCCGGCTATTTCGACACGCCGCTCAATGCAGCCCTCGTCGCCGACCCGGCATTCAGCGCCTGGCTCGAAAAACGCACGCCGGCCGGCCGCTGGGGCAAGGTCGAGGAACTGGTCGGCGCCTGCGTCTTCCTGGCCTCCGAGGCGTCATCC
Organism: Mesorhizobium sp. M4B.F.Ca.ET.089.01.1.1; assembly: GCF_004022605.1. NCBI lineage: Bacteria > Pseudomonadati > Pseudomonadota > Alphaproteobacteria > Hyphomicrobiales > Phyllobacteriaceae > Mesorhizobium > Mesorhizobium sp. M4B.F.Ca.ET.089.01.1.1. Next base: position 6,091 of record NZ_RZOS01000207.1, on the reverse strand, counting down.
TTTGTCAACGGACACATTCTCTATGTCGATGGCGGCATCACGGCTTCGATCTGATCCCCCGCCGCGCATGGTGGTCATGGGCGTCACCGGTTCCGGCAAGACGACGGTCGGCGAGGCGCTCGCCGATGCGATCGCGGCGACATATGTGGATGGCGACAAGCTGCACTCGCAGGCCAACATCGCCAAGATGAGCGCCGGCATTCCGCTCGACGATGCCGACAGGTGGCCCTGGCTGGCCAAGGTCGGCGAAACGCTGCGGCAGCGGCCCGCGCCGGTCATAGTCGGCTGCTCGGCGCTGAAACGCACCTATCGCGATTTCATCACCGAGCAGGCGGGCGCGCCGGTGCTGTTCATCTATCTCGACGGGTCGCGCGCGCTGATCTCGAAGCGCATGCATGAGCGTACCGGCCACTTCATGCCCACCAGTCTGCTCGACAGCCAGTTCGCGACGTTGGAGGTGCCGGGCAAGGACGAGAATGCGATCGCGGTGACAATCGACGCGGAGCTCGATGAGATCGTCGCCGACATAGCTGACAGGCTGGCGGGAGGACCGAAATGACCAACAAAGTGGCACTGATTGGCGCCGGCGCCATGGGTGGAGCGATCGGCGAGCGCCTGCTCGCCACCGGCAATCGCCTCGCCGTGTTTGACCTCGACAAGGCCAAGGTGGAAGTGCTGGTCGCCAAGGGCGCGACCGCGATGGCGAGCGCGGCCGAGGCTGCCGGCGCCGCCGACTACGTCATCCTCAGCCTCAATTCGGCGGCGATCGTGCGCCGCGCCGTGTTCGGCGATGCCGGTGTGGCCGCCGGCGCGAAGCCCGGCACGCTGATCATCGACATGTCGTCAATCGATCCCGACGCGACGCGCCAGCTCGCCGCCGACGCGAGCGACAAGGGTCTGCGCTGGGTCGACAGCCCACTCTCCGGCGGTGCGCCGAAGGCGCTGATCGGCGCGTTGACGCTGATGGCCGGCGGCGAGGAGAAGGATGTCGCGGATGCCCATACCGTGCTGCGCGACGTCGCTGCCAATTACACGCATATGGGCCCGGCCGGCGCCGGCCAGACGACCAAGCTGATCAACCAGGTGCTGTGCGCGCTGAATTTCATGGCCGTCGCGGAGGCGACCCGGCTGGCGCTCGACGCCGGCGTCGACGCGCTCAAGATCCCGCAGGCGCTCAAGGGCGGCCGCGCCGACAGCGCCATCCTGCAGGAATATCTGCCGCGCTTCGCCACCCGCGACTACCGGCGCACCGGCCGCATCGACAACATGGTCAAGGACCTCAACGCCGCCCAGGACCTGGCGCGGCGTACCCATACGGCGATGCCGCTGACGGCGCTCTGCGCCGAGGTGCACCGGCTGCTGACCGCCGCCGGACTGGGCGGCGAGGACCAGGCCGCACTGATGGAATTCTTCCAACGCAAAGAGGACGGCAAATGATCACGCGCTACGCACTGTTCGAAGGCAAGGTGAAGGACGGCCAGACGGAAGCGTTCCGCAGGGACGTAATCGAGACCGTCCTGCCCAAATGGAAAGCCTTCCCGGGCGCGCTCGATGTCAGGGTCTCCTTCGCCGAGAAGCGCGACGACGGCGCGCCGGAATACCCGATGATCCTGGCGATCAACTACCGCGACATGGCGGCGGTCGACGCGGCCCTCGCCAGCCCCGCCCGCGCCGAATCGCGCGCCGCGACCGAAGCGGTGCTGTCGCGATATTTCGAGGGCCGCATCCACCACCATGTCACGATCGCCAATGAGTTTCCCCTGGCGGGCGATTGACCCCCAATAACCGTCGCGGATCAGCGTGTAGTGTTTGAGGAAGTGGCGCCTGCCTATCTCTATCTCACGCAGAGCGAATTCATGACCGGCGAGACCATCGACGGCGGGCAGCGGCTGATTTGGCCAACAAGCGCTCCTGCCCCTCAGCTCCGGTGCCGCAGCGCCTCGACGATCACCGCCAATGCCGGCGAGAGCTGCCGCCGACTCGGATAGTAGAGATGATAGCCGGCGAAGGGCGGGCTCCAGTCGCCGAGCACCAGCGTCAGCCGTCCCTCGGCGATGTGGCGGCTGACAAGGCTTTCCGGCACATAGGCGATGCCTGAGCCGCTGATCGCGGCGTCGACCATCGGGATGGTCGAGTTGAAGGTGAGTTGGCCCTCCACCCGGACCCTGAGGTCGCGGCCGGCCTTGGCGAATTCCCACGCATAGAGGCCTCCGAACGTCGTCAGCCGCAGGTTGATGCAGTCGTGCGCGACCAGATCCTGCGGCGTCCTGGGCACCGGGCGGCGAGCGAAATAGTCTGGCGAGGCGACGGCCACCAGCCGCCAGTCCGGGCCGATCCGCACCGCGATCATGTCCTTGTCGATGCTCTCGCCGAGCCGCACGCCGGCATCGAAGCGCTCCTCGACGATGTTGCGCATGCCGTTGTCGCTGTAGAGCTCGACATTGAGGTCGGGATAGTCGCGCAGCATCGGCTCGAGCTTTGGCCAGACGGTCGACTGCAGCGCATGGTCGGAGAGCGTGATGCGGACCGTTCCCGACGGCTTGTCGCGAAAAGCCACCAGGCTTGCGAGGTCAGCTTCGATCTCTTCGAAACGCGGCACGAGCGACTGGTAGAGCCGCTCGCCCGCATCGGTCGGCGCGACGCTTCGCGTCGTGCGCGTCAGCAGCCGAACACCCAGGCGCGCTTCCAGCTCCTTGATCGTGTGGCTGAGCGTCGACTGCGAGGTTCCGAGCTTCGCCGCCGCCCTGGTGAAGCTGCGCTCGCGCGCGACCGCCACGAACCAGAGCAGATCCTTCATGCCGTCGCGCTGCATCGCTGCCTTGTGCCAGATTTATATCAGATCTCGATAAGTCCATGCGGATTATATCGCCTATTCGAACGAGGTCGACCGCAATATGTTCCCCGCAAGTCGGCGCAGGAGGCTCTCCGGTGCGCCGGTCGGACGCGGCCGACTGGGTCGAAGATCCCGCAGCCACCTTGCGGCCGCCCACAATGACCGCATCAGACGAGAGATCACCATGGACATTATTCGCGCCGGCACGAGACCCTCCGCCAACGGCCCCTCGGACTGGTTCACCGGCACGGTCCGCATCGATCCGCTCTTCAACCCCTTCGACGCCGCGCGGGTGCAGGGCGCGCAGGTGACCTTCGAGCCAGGCGCCCGCACCGCATGGCACACGCATCCTCTGGGACAGACGCTGGTCGTCGTCTCCGGCCGCGGCCGCGTGCAGCGCGAGGGTGGCCCGGTCGAGGAGATCCGGCCAGGCGATGTCGTCTGGTTCGCGCCCGGCGAAAGACATTGGCACGGCGCTTCGCCCAACACCGCGATGGTCCACATCGCGGTCCAGGAGCCCAGGGACGGCAAGGCCGTGGACTGGCTGGAACATGTCAGCGACGCCGATTACGGCGCCTGATCCCGATCGAACGAAAGGAAGAAAAATGCTCGCAACCGTTCTCCACAAGCCCGGCGACATCCGCTGCGAGGAAGTCGCCGATCCGAAAATCCTTCACCCGACGGACGCCATTATCAAGCTGTCGGCGAGTTGCATCTGCGGTTCGGATCTGTGGCCCTATCGCGGGCTGCAACCGGTGGACGGCCCGATGCACATGGGCCACGAATATTGCGGCATCGTCGTCGAGGTCGGCGCAGAGGTGCGTAACGTTCGCCCCGGCCAGTTCGTCGTCGGCTCGTTCTGCCTCTCCGACAACACCTGCCCGCATTGCCGCTTCGGCTTCCAGTCTTCCTGCGTGCAGCGCGAGTTCATGTCGGGCGCGCAAGCGCCTTACGCCCGCGTGGCGCTGGCCGACGGCACGCTGGTGGCTACCGCGGAGGTTCCACCGGCCGAACTGGTGCCTGACCTCTTGGCCGTCTCGGACGTGCTCGGCACCGGCTGGTATGCGGCCGACGCGGCCGAGGTGCGGCAAGGTCGACCGTCGTCGTGGTCGGTGACGGCGCCGTCGGCCTGATGGGCGTTCTTGCCGCGAGGGAGATGGGCGCGGAGCGCATCATCGCCATGAGCCGCCACGCAAGCCGCCAGAGACTCGCCCGCGAGTTCGGCGCAACCGACATCGTGGCCGAGCGCGGCGAGGACGGCGTGGCGCGCATCAAGGACCTTACCAGGGGCGTCGGCGCCGACTCGGTGCTGGAATGCGTCGGCACGGCCGAATCCTTCGACCAGGCGTTGGCCGTCTCGCGACCCGGCGGCACCATCGGCTATGTCGGCGTGCCGCATGACGTTTCCCTGGACGGACAGCGCCTGTTCTTCGGCCAGAAGCGCATGCTCGGCGGCCCGGCGCCGGTCCGCCGCTTCCTGCCCGACCTGATGGACCGCGTGCTCAAGGGCAGGATCAAGCCCGGCAAGGTCTTCGACCTGCTGCTGCCGCTGGCGGAAGTCGCCGAAGGCTACCGCGCCATGGACGAGCGCCGCGCGATCAAGGTGATGCTTTCCGTTTAGCCGGCTTCAGTTGCCGGGAAGCACGGTCCACAGCTTGGCGGCAAAACCGCGCTTGTCGAGCTGCCACGGATTGCCGGTGACCACCGCCTTGCCGTTCCGGCATTTGTACGAATAGACGGCGTCGTGGCCGGTCGCGAAGGCCGGCACGACGTCGTCATTCGGGTTGGCCTTGCAGAATTCATCCGCGCCGGGATTGTCGCGCGAGGCGTTCATCCTGGCGCAAGGCAGGTTGGCGCCGACGAAGCAGACCAGCACTTTGCCGTTCATGCAGCGATAGCTGGCCTGTGCCTGCAATTCGGACTCCTGCGGCGCGGCTTTGGCGTCCGGAAACAGCTTTTTGAACGCTTTGGCCGTGCCGTCGTAAAGGTCGTGCGAATAGGGGCGGATCGTGTCGTCGTTCTTCACCTGGCGGCACAATTTATAAAGGTTCGTGGTCGTGGCTGCCGCCGCGCCGCTCGAGGCGGCGACCCAGCAGGCGAAGGTCGACAGCAGCACCGAAGCGAAACCGATCGCCGAAAAGCACACTGCCCGCATTTTGAGGTCCTCAACACACCGCGCGGTGACCGCCGCGCGAACGAAATCTTAATGTAAATCAAGCGTAATCCCGACAATTATAATTATGCGTATGTGTTGGGGTTGCGCATGCCGGAATATTCTTCCTTCATCCGGTCGATCCGGGTCCGTTATCTCTCGGGATTGCTGATTTTTGCGCTGGCCTCCACCGCGGTCATGTTCGCGCTCAACCGGGTCAACTCCTTCCGTCACAACGTGGACGCGCTGAGCAGCAATCTGGTGATTTTCGGCCGCGATCTGCGCAACGCCACCAACTTCGCCGAGACCACAGGCACCGCCTGGCGCGCCGAGACGCGCGATGGGCTGGTGGCGTCGGCGCGCGGCCATTCCGAGCGGCTCTCCGGCGAGATCGAGGCCTTAACCGCCCAGCTTGCCGCCATCAGGCCGCGTCTGTCGAAGAGCACCCTCAACGACCTCGATTCCGCCTCCGTCAACGGCGACCTGTTCTGGTCGACGCGCGACATGGTGCGCAACTTCAACCTGATGTCGGTGGCGCAGAAGGTCGATGAATGGAGCTACCGCGAGATCCGCAACCAGAACGACCTGTTTGCCCAGCCGATGCTGGTGCGCGTGCGCACCGCCATGGACAATGAACGTCATCTGGCCGACGCCGCCAGCGACAGGCTGCTCCTGTGGGCGAGCGGCCTGTTGTTCGCCGTGCTCGCCATCGTCGCCTTCTGGGTCTTCCGGCCGATGGAAAAGGCGATCCGCCGGGCCTTCGCCGAGACCGCCGCGTCGCTGTTCAAGGCCGAGGCGGCCGACCGCGCCAAGTCGGAATTCCTGGCCAATATGAGCCACGAGATCCGCACGCCGATGAACGGCGTGCTCGGCATGGCCGAGCTTCTGGCCAAGACCGAATTGACGACGCGCCAGAAGACCTTCACCGACGTCATCGTCAAGTCCGGCAACGCACTGCTCACCATCATCAACGACATCCTCGACTTCTCCAAGATCAATGCCGGGCAGATGATGCTTGACCCGGCGCCCTTCCGCCTGGCGGAAGCGGTCGAGGATGTGGCGACGCTGGTGTCGGCGCGGATCGACACGGACGATGAGCTCGATGT
>NZ_RZOS01000206.1:0-9794 GCF_004022605.1 Mesorhizobium sp. M4B.F.Ca.ET.089.01.1.1 | reverse complement strand
GTCGAACACGTCGTGCTCGATCACGGTGCCGTCCTCGCCGACGAACTTGATCGTCAGCTTGCCCTTGCCGGGATAGCGGAAGTCGGTGGCGCGGTACTGTTCGCCAAAGGCGTGGCGGCCGACGATGATCGGCTTGATCCAGCCGGGCACCAGGCGCGGCACGTTCTTCATGATGATCGGCTCGCGGAAGATGGTGCCGCCGAGAATATTGCGGATCGTGCCGTTCGGCGACTTCCACATCTTCTTCAGCTTGAATTCCTCGACGCGCTGCTCGTCGGGGGTGATCGTCGCGCACTTCACGCCGACGCCGTATTTCTTGATGGCGTTGGCCGAGTCGATCGTCACCTGGTCGTTTGTGGCGTCGCGGTGCTCGATGCCGAGATCGTAGTAGTCGAGCTTGATGTCGAGATAGGGGTGGATCAGCTTGTCCTTGATGAACTGCCAGATGATGCGGGTCATCTCGTCGCCGTCGAGCTCGACGACCGGGTTCGCCACCTTGATCTTCGCCATGGAAAGAATGCCTCGTTGCTGGGGATCGGAACGGCCTTGCCCGCATGGCGTTCGGCCGGAGATGCCGAGCGTATATCAAAGGCTTTTTGAGCGCGCAAACGGCGATCGGCGGTGCCGCTTGATGCCATTCTTTGCGAAAGCTTCATTTTCGCCGCCGAATATGGCAGGGGTCGCCGAAATGCCGCAAACAGCAGTTCATTGACGTCCATGCCAGCCGACGAACAATCCCGAGACATCCCCATCGCAGCCGGCCCGGCGATCATCCTGGTCGAACCGCAGCTTGGCGAGAACATCGGCATGGTCGCGCGCGCCATGGCCAATTTCGGCCTTGCCGAGCTCAGGCTGGTCAATCCGCGCGACGGCTGGCCGAGCGAGAAGGCGCGCGCCGCGGCAAGCCGCGCCGACCATATCATCGATGCGGTGCGGGTTTTCGACGATCTTGCCTCCGCGGTCTCCGATCTCAATTTCATCTTCGCCACCACGGCGCGCGAGCGCGACGGCTTCAAGGCCGTGCGCGGACCGGTCGAGGCGGGCAGGGCGCTGAGGACGCGGCAGCGTGCCGGGCTGCGCACCGGCATACTGTTCGGCCGCGAGCGCTTCGGCCTCTACAATGAGGAAGTCGGGCTCGCCGACGAGATCGTCACCTTTCCGGTCGATCCTGGCTTCTCGTCGCTCAACATCGCCCAGGCCGTGCTTCTGATGTCCTATGAATGGATGAAGTCGGGACTGGAGGACGAAACCCAGACCAACTTCTCCGGACCGGAACTCGTGCCGGCGACCAAGGAGCAGTTGCACAGCCTGTTCACCTATCTCGAAGGTGCGCTGGAGGCGCGCGGCTATTTCCGCCCGGAAGGGAAGAAGCCGAAGATGGTCGACAATCTGCGTGCCGTGCTGACGCGCGCCGGTTTCGCCGAGCCGGAACTGAAGGTGCTAAGGGGCATCATCTCGTCGCTGGACAGATTTTCGCCGGCGATGCCGCGCGGCGATGGCTCCCCCGGCGACGATCCGAGACGGCTGCCCGCCGCTGCCGCGCGCGCCCGCAAGGCGGAAGCGGGCCAGGCGCCCAACGCCAATGGCGACGACAATGACGCGCCGCTGGGCGGCAAGGGCACAGACAATGACTGACCGGCCGATCCTGATGTTCGATTCCGGCGTCGGCGGCCTGACCGTGCTGCGCGAGGCGCGCGTGCTGATGCCCGACCGGCGCTTCGTCTATGTCGCCGACGACGCGGCCTTTCCCTTCGGCGCCTGGGAGGAGCCGGCGCTGCGCACGCACATACTCGATCTCTTCGCCAGGCTGCTCGACCGGTTTTCGCCGGCGATCTCCGTCATCGCCTGCAACACCGCCTCGACGCTGGTGATCGATGCGCTTCGCGAAAGATTTCCCGGCCATCCCTTCGTCGGCACGGTGCCGGCGGTCAAGCCGGCGGCGGAACGCACCCGCTCCGGCCTGGTCTCGGTGCTGGCGACGCCGGGCACGGTGAAGCGGCAGTACACGCGCGACCTGATCAGCAAATGGGCGCAGAAATGCCATGTCCGCCTGGTCGGCAGCGACAATCTGGCCGGACTGGCCGAGGTCTACATGCGCGAGGGCTTTGTCGACGAGGACGCCGTGCGCGCCGAGATCGCGCCCTGCTTCATCGAACGCGATGGGCAGCATACCGACATCGTCGTGCTTGCCTGCACCCACTATCCATTCCTGGTCAACCGCATGCGCAAGACCGCGCCCTGGCCGGTGGACTGGATCGATCCGGCCGAAGCGATAGCCCGCCGCGCCATGTCGTTGCTCCCGCCGGTCAACGGATCCTCGCAAGGCGAGCCCGACATTGCCGTCTTCACCTCCGGCAAGGCGGATTTCGCGGTCAGCCGGCTGATGCAGGGTTTTGGTCTGACGATCCCGTGACGGCAGGAACATCGGCTGGGCGGCTGCGTTCCCTCCCATAGTCAATTGGGAGAAACGACCATGCCTGCCACATCGAAAGCTCAGCAAAAGGCCGCCGGCGCTGCGCTGTCGGCAAAGCGCGGTGACACCAAGAAGAGCGAGCTCAAGGGCGCCTCGAAGGGAATGTACGAATCGATGAGCGAAAAGCAGCTCGAGGAATTCGCGGAGACCAGGCGCAAGGGCTTGCCCGAGAAGAAATCGAAGAGCTGATCTCGCTGCGCTTGGGAAGAAAAGCAAAAACCCGCCTGCGGGGCCGCGGGCTCTCTGTGATTGGCCCGCAGAGCCACGCACAAGCTTGACACCGCCTAAATCTCCGTTTAATCAGCGCGCCAACACCGGGCCGCAATGCCCGGTGGTTTTCTTTATGCGCGAGGCGATGGAAGTTCGATTGTTTCTTCCTAGGCCTTGTTAACTGACGTGTCCCGTGGGTTTTCCGTCGCGTTGCGTGGAAAACCCTGTCAGGTCTCGAAAACGGAGGCCAGAGGAGGGCGCGTTTCCTTCACTCGGAGCATGAGGTTCCGGGTGTATTGTTTTGAAAGGGAATGCGATGAGCAAGCGCGAATCCGCGAAATACAAGATCGACCGCCGTCTCGGCGAGAACATCTGGGGCCGCCCGAAGTCCCCGGTCAACAAGCGTGAATACGGCCCCGGCCAGCACGGCCAGCGCCGCAAGGGCAAGCTTTCCGACTTCGGCCTGCAGCTGCGCGCCAAGCAGAAGCTGAAGGGCCACTATGGCGACGTTTCGGAAAAGCAGTTCCGCAAGGTCTATGAAGAGGCGGACCGCCGCAAGGGCGACACCTCGGAGAACCTGATCGGCCTGCTCGAGTCGCGTCTCGACGCGGTCGTCTACCGCGCCAAGTTCGTGCCGACCATTTTCGCCGCCCGCCAGTTCGTCAACCACGGCCACGTCAACGTCAACGGCAAGCGCGTCAACATCGGCTCGTATCGCTGCAAGCCGGGCGACGTCGTCGAGGTGCGCGAGAAGTCGAAGCAGCTCGTCATCGTGCTGGAATCGGTCGCTCTCGCCGAGCGCGATGTGCCTGACTATATCGAAGCCGACCACAACAAGATGACTGCCACCTTCGCGCGCATCCCCGGCCTTTCGGATGTTCCGTTCGCCGTGCAGATGGAACCGAACCTGGTCGTCGAATTCTATTCGCGCTGATCGGTTGCTTCAGCAATCCATCGAAAGGCCGCCCATTGGGCGGCCTTTTTGTTTGCCGAACCCGCCATGCGGGCACCCTCGCAGAAATCGATTTCGATTTCCGGGCCGATGCGCTAATCCGGGCACGACACTTGTCCCTGGGGCCGATGCGCCATGAATATGCTGCCAGACGTCAAATCCCTCGAGCCGGTCGGTGACGACGCTGAGGGCGGCTTCCATCCCCTGTTCGCCGAGGTGCCGTCCTCCGTCGAGTTCAACAAGCTGCGCAAGCGGCTCCTCAGATTGACGCGCCAGGCGATCGAGGATTTCGCCATGGTGAAGCCCGGCGTGCGCTGGCTGGTAGCGCTGTCCGGCGGCAAGGATTCCTACGGTCTGCTCGCTCTGCTGCTCGACCTCAAATGGCGCGGCCTGCTGCCGGTCGAGTTGCTCGCCTGCAATCTCGACCAGGGCCAGCCGAACTTCCCGAAACACATCCTGCCGGACTACCTCAACGCCAACGGCATTGCGCATCGCATCGAATATCAGGACACCTATTCGGTGGTCACCGACAAGCTGCCCGAAGGCAGCACCTATTGTTCGCTTTGCTCGCGGCTCAGGCGCGGCCATCTCTACCGCATCGCGCGCGAGGAGGGCTGCGCCGCTCTCGTGCTGGGCCACCACCGCGAAGACATCCTCGAAACCTTCTTCATGAACCTGTTCCATGGCGGTCGCCTTGCCGCCATGCCGCCGAAACTCCTCAACGATGAGGGCGACGTCATGGTGCTGCGGCCGCTCGCCTATAACGCTGAGGCCGATCTCGAGAAATTCGCCGACGCGATGAAGTTCCCCATCATCCCCTGCGATCTCTGCGGCAGCCAGGAAGGCCTGCAGCGCAATGCCATGAAGGCGATGCTGGACGACATCGAAAAGCGCATGCCCGGCCGCAAGGACACGATGATCCGCGCCATGACCAATGTGCGGCCCTCGCATCTGCTCGACAGGAAGCTGTTCGACTTCGCCGCCCTCAACGACAGGTAAGACGATCCCCATGACAATTGACGATAGCGCCATCGACTGGCTTGCCGGTCTCCTCTCCGACGCGGCCACTGCCGAGATCATGCCGCGCTTTCGCCGGCTGGGGGAAGGCGACGTCCGCCAGAAGACATCGGCCGCCGATCTGGTGACCGAGGCCGACGTCAATGCCGAGCGGGTGATCACGGCAAGGCTGCGCGAGCGCTATCCCTCGGCCATGATCGTTGGCGAGGAGGCCTGCTCCGACAATCCGGCGCTGCTCGGCGGCCTCGGCGATGCCGAGCTCGCCTTCGTCATCGATCCGGTCGACGGCACCTTCAACTTCGCCTCAGGCGTGCCGCTGTTCGGCGTCATGCTGGGCGTTGTCGTCAAGGGCGAGACCGTCGCCGGCATCATCCACGATCCCGTCGGCAAGGACTGGCTGATCGGCGCCAGGGGCGCGGGCAGCCACATCCGCCACGCTCATGGCGCGCTGGAGAAGGTGCGCGTCGCGGCGGCCGTGCCGATCTCGCAAATGACGGGCGCCGTCTCCTGGCAATACCTGCCGGAACCCGAGCGCTCGCGGCTCGCCCGCAACCAGACCAAGGCGCTGTCGCAGTTCGGCTATCGCTGCGCGGCGCACGAATACCGGCTGCTCGCCAGCGGCCACGCGCATTTCGTCGTCTACAACAAGCTGATGCCGTGGGATCACCTGGCCGGCGTGCTGATCCATCAGGAAGCCGGCGGCTACGCGGCGCGGATCGACGGCAGCGCCTATCTGCCCTCGCATGTCGACGGCGGCATCCTGGTCGCCCCCGACAAGGACAGCTGGCAGGAACTGCGCCGCGAGCTTTGGGCGGAGTAGGGGCAGGAGCCGAGGCCCGATCCAAGCCGGCGGGCAGCCGGAGGCTTCGCGTAGTCCGGAGAACCGCTGATGCGACCTTGGTCGGCAATCCTCGCAGCAGCCCTGGTCATCGCCGTGGTTGCGGCCCCCTGCGAAGCCGGGGCGCAGCAGCGCCGCCCTTGTCACAGTTCCGATCCCATCGACACCCTGGTGGAGATGTCGGACGCCATCTATGCCTGCTGGAAGCCACCGGCTGGAACTGCCGGCATGTCCCTGACACTGCGGTTCTCGCTTCGCCGAAACGGCACGCTCATCGGCAAGCCACGCGCCACCTATTCCGATCTGGGAACCGACCAAGCGCTGAACCGTGCTTTCGTGACGTCCATCCTCAAGGCGCTCGACGAGGCTCTGCCGCTGCCGTTTTCAGACAGCATGGGCGGAGCCGTCGCGGGGCGCATGCTTGCCCCTCGTTTCACCGCAACTGTCGAAGGTGCAAGCTAGTCTAGGGGCGGGCGCAATTCGGGAGCGTCGGTAACACGCATCAGACCGGCGGATTGTGCGGCTGGAACAGCCTGCCGCGCTCTGCCAACAGGATCATCAGCAGTGCCGCCACCGAGACGCTGCAGAAGCCGGCGGCGAGCGGTGTCACCGTGCCGTTGTAGGCCTGCCCGATCAGCGTCCCGAGAATGCCGCCGAGGAAGGTCTGCATGAAGCCTAGTATCGACGAGGCTGTGCCGGCCAGTTGCCCGAGCGGCTCCATGGCGAGTGCGTTGAAGTTCGCGCCGAGCCCGCCGAACGGAAGCATTGCGAGGGCGAAGAAGCCGACGAACAGCCAGAGCGGCATTTGCATTTCGAGCGAGACGACGAGCCAGGCCAGGCTGATGGTCAGGAAGAGCAGCAGCGCGCCCTGCGACAGCCGGCGCATGCCGACGCGGCCGACCAGACGCGAGTTGAGATAGTTCGAGAAGGCGAGCACGCCGGCGACGCCGGCGAAGATCAGCGGGAACAGTTCGCCGACATGGAAGACGTCGAGATAGATCTGCTGCGCCGAATTGATGAAGCCGAACATGGCGCCGAAGATGAAGGTGCTGGCAAAGGCATAGCAGAGCGCGATGCGGTTGGTGAGCACGATGCGGAACCCGCCGACGATGGCGTGCACCGTCAGCGGCCGGCGGTATTCCGGATGCAGGGTTTCGGGCAGGCGCAGCAGCGCCCAGGCCGATACGATCAGCGCGCCCGCCGCCATGGTGATGAAGATGACGTGCCAAGGTGTCGCGCACGATCGAGACGGCGATGACGCGCGTGGCAGCCGCACCGATGCCTTGCACCACCCGGCAGGCGAGCAGCGTAGCGAAGGACGGGGCGATGGCTGCGGCACCCGCCGCCAGGACATAGATCACCAGCCCGACAACCAGCGGCGCGCGCCGTCCGAAGCGGTCGGAGACCGGGCCGAACAGGAGCTGGCCACCGCCAAAACCCAGAATGTAGGCGGTGATGACATATTGCCGGTGGTTTTCATTTTCGACACCGAGCGAGGCGCCGATCTGTTGCAGCGCCGGCAGCATGATGTCGATCGCCAAAGAATTGAGCGCCATCAGCGCCGCGCAGAGCGCGATGAATTCCCAGCGCGGAATGGGCAAACTGGTTGCCGATTGCTGCGCTACTGCCTGCTTGTCCACCGCTAGATCCGATCTTCCAAACGAACCTGCGCCGGTTGGCCGGCGCATCGATCCGTCTCGTTCCCGGTATCGAGAACCAAAGTGCCGAGGTGGGGGCGGCCCCGGAAGCCAGCGCCGGCGCTCAGGCGCCGGCAGGCGCGTTCAGTCAGGCAGCGCCTTTGACGCTGACGCCCTTTTCGACGAGGAACGTCTGCAGTTCGCCCGCCTGGAACATCTCGCGCACGATATCGCAACCGCCGACGAACTCGCCCTTGACGTAGAGCTGCGGGATGGTCGGCCAGTTGGAATATTCCTTGATGCCCTGGCGCAGCTCGGCCGAAGTCAGCACGTTCACGCCTTTGTAGTCGGCCCCGATATAGTCGAGGATCTGAACCACCTGGCCGGAGAAGCCGCACTGCGGGAAGCCGGGCGTGCCCTTCATGAAGAGCACCACGTCGTTGCTCTTCACTTCGCTGTCGATGTAGTCGTTGATACCGCTCATGGAGAATCCTTTCACGCCTGTGGGAGTCAGGCTCGAAACATAACCATCAAATAAACCCATAGGTTGACCGAAACAAGGTATTTGCCTTGCTGGCGCCGAAATGGCGCAAAAGATGGCCTGACGCTGCACCAAGTCCCTAGCTGCCAATCCTCCCGGAGCGTAATGAAAAAGCGCCATCTCGCGACGATCCTGATCGGCGTCCTGCTCGTCGCCCTGGCCGCGGCCCTTTGGCTGAGGCCGCGGGAACGCCCGCCGCTCGTCGTCGGCGGACTGCCCGCACCGTGCCGGGATTTGAGCTTCGAGGCGGTCCCCTATGTCGTCTGCGAGATCGATCTCAACTCCTATGACGTCGGCCTCTTCCATGCCGGCGCTGACGGCAAACCCTACGGCTCGCTGGAGGTGTTCGACAAGGCGATGAAGGGGCTGGGGCGGCCGGTCCTGCTTGCCATGAATGGCGGCATGTACCACGAGGACCTGACGCCGGTCGGCCTGCTTGTCGAGGATGGCAGCGAAAGAGCGTCGCTCAACCTTGCCGACGCCGAGGGCAATTTCTTCCTGAAGCCGAACGGCGTGTTCCTGATCGGCAGGGACGGCAAGGCCGCGGTGATGGAAAGCAACGCCTATGCCGGCGCCAAACCCGATTCCGTCTTCGCCACGCAGTCGGGCCCGATGCTGGTGGTCGACGGCGCGCTGCATCCTCGCTTCGACCAGAACGGCACCTCGCGCTATGTCCGCAACGGGGTTGGCGTGCGCGATGGCGGTACCGTCGTGCTGGCGATCTCGCGCTCGGAAGTCAGCCTCGGCAGCTTCGCGCGGCTCTTCCGCGACGGGCTTTCCTGTCGCAACGCGCTGTTCCTCGACGGCGTGGTCTCGGCGCTGTCGGACGGCGACAGGATGATCGTCGGCGGAAAATACCCTGCTGGCCCGATCATCGCGGTGTCGGCCAGGAAGACGGCGCAGTAACCCCCAAGAGGCCTTGAGCTTGTCTCCGCCGCCAAAGCCGCGGCCATAACAATATAGCTATAGCTAAATCTTGAAGCATCCGCTATGCTTACCGCGATCTGGAGGATGCTGGCATGACCGAGACGAGATCCCTGCTGGAGCGCAAGTTCGATCGAAGGTTGCTTCTGGCCGGTGGCCTCGCGGCTGCAGGCGGCACGGCGGTGGTGGCGAGCGCGGCGCGCGGGCAGACAAGCCATGCCGGTCACGAGATGCCGGCGGCAGCTGCTGCCGAAGGCCAGCCGGCGCATCTGTCCGCTCCTGGAGCGATGATCACGGTCGGCGAGGTCGACGACGCCCGAAACGGCTTCGACCCGGTGAAGCTGGTCAGCGATTGGGAGACCGGGACGGTATCGACGCTGCCGGACGGGCGCACGCTTCGCACGTTCGAAGTCACGGCGGAAGACAAGGAGATCGAGATCGCGCCGGGCATCATGTTTCCAGCCTGGACCTATAATGGCCGGGTGCCGGGGCCTTCGCTGCGCGCGACCGAAGGCGACCGGCTGCGGATCGTCTTCCGCAACCAGGGCTCGCATCCGCATTCGATGCATTTCCACGGCATCCATGCCGCGCGCATGGACGGTGTCCCGGGCGCCGGCCTGATCGGGCCGGGTGAGGAGTTCGTCTACGAGTTCGATGCCAGGCCGTTCGGCTGTCACCTCTATCACTGCCACGCGCTGCCGCTGAAGCGGCATATCCAGAAGGGCATGTACGGCGCTTTCGTCATCGATCCCGACCCGGCCCGTCATCCGGAACACGACGCGGTCGCCCGCTCGCGCCTGCTCGGCACGCCTGAGAATGCCGGCTGGCAGGAGTTCGTGATGGTCATGAACGCCTTCGACACCAATTTCGACAACGAGAACGAGGTCTACGCCGTCAACACGGTCGCCCACGCCTACGCGAAGAAGCCGATCAGGGTGCTGAAGGACAAGCCTGTCCGCATCTATCTCATCAACGTCGTCGAGTTCGACCCGATCAACTCCTTCCACCTGCACGCCAATTTCTTCGACTACTACAATCAGGGCACGACGCTCAACCCGACGCTGAAGACCGTCGATCTGATCACCCAGTGCCAGGCCGAGCGCGGCATCCTCGAGTTCCACTTCCGCGAGCACGAGCCGGGCCTCTATATGTTCCACCCCCACCAGTCGGAATTCACCGAGCTCGGCTGGTCAGGCATGTTC
>NZ_RZOS01000205.1:0-9799 GCF_004022605.1 Mesorhizobium sp. M4B.F.Ca.ET.089.01.1.1 | reverse complement strand
GTAGAGATCCGGCTCGGCGTTCAGCGAGAAATAGAAGATCACGCCGGCAGCCAGGAACACCGGCACCAGCAGGAAGCCGATGCCGCGATCGAGCTCGGTCGTGGCCGCGTTGCCGATGCTGCGGTGAAACGCCGGCCATGACACGCGGCCAAGCTGTTTGCGGAGCCGCGTGACGGTTGCCGTTGGCGAGGCCGGGCGGAATCCGTCGTCATCGGTCGGCAAAATCTCTTTGGCCGGACGCGGCTCCGGAAGTGAAACCGGCGCGGCATCGGCAGGCACGGTGTCGGCAAACAGCAGGCGCTCGCTGGCGCCAGCTGTCGTCCCCTCGCCCTCCTCCGCGCCCCGGCCACGTCCAGCCATCAGGTCTGCCCCTTGCGCCCCAGACCTCCTATGCTACATGAACGCCGAAAACGCGAAAGTCCGCGCCACCACGCCCGCTTCCTGTGCCAGCCTGAGAGTGCCATGTCCGACAAGGTCGTCACCCGTTTTGCCCCCTCGCCGACAGGCTACCTGCACATTGGCGGGGCGCGCACGGCGCTGTTCAACTGGCTCTATGCGAAGCACACCGGCGGCACCATGCTGCTGCGCATAGAGGACACCGATCGCGAGCGCTCCACCGAGGCGGCGACCGCTGCCATCCTGGACGGGCTGACCTGGCTCGGCCTGTCATGGGACGGCGAGGCCGTGTCGCAGTTCGAGCGCGCGCCGCGCCATCGCGAGGTCGCGGAGGAGCTCGTGCGCCTGGGCAAGGCCTATTACAGCTACGAGACACCCGCGGAGCTCGAGGCGATGCGCGAGGCGGCGCGGGCCAAGGGCCTGCCGCCGCGCTACAACGGCCAGTGGCGCGACCGCGACCCGTCCGAGGCGCCTCCCGGCCTCAAGGGTGCCATCCGCATCAAGGCGCCGACCGAAGGCGAGACCGTCGTGCACGACCGCGTGCAGGGCGAGGTGCGCTTTCCCAACAAGGACCTCGACGATTTCATCATCCTGCGCTCGGACGGCAACCCGACCTACATGCACGCCGTCGTCGTCGACGATCACGACATGGGCGTCACCCACATCATCCGCGGCGACGATCATCTGACCAACGCAGCGCGCCAGACGGTGATCTACAACGCCATGGGCTGGGATGTGCCGTCGATGTCGCACATTCCGCTGATCCATGGCGCCGACGGCGCCAAGCTGTCGAAACGGCATGGCGCGCTCGGCGTCGAGGCCTATCGTTCGATGGGCTATCTGCCGGAGGCGCTGCTCAACTATCTCGCCCGCCTCGGCTGGAGCCATGGCGATGACGAAGTCATGTCGATCAAGGACATGATCGGCTGGTTCGACATCGGCGACGTCAACAAGGGCGCCGCCCGCTTCGACTTCGCCAAGCTCGAGGCGCTGAACGGCGTGCATATGCGCAAGATGGACGATCATGCGCTGTTCGACATCTTCGTCGCCACCCTGCCCTATCTCGAAGGCGGCCCGGCGCTCGCCGCCCGGCTCGACGGCCAGAAGAAGGCGCAGTTGCTCGCGGCCCTGCCCGGCCTCAAGGAGCGCGCCAAGACGCTGGTCGAACTGGTCGACGGCGCGGGGTTCCTGTTTGCCGAGCGGCCGTTGCCGGTCGACGAGAAGGCGGCGGCGCTGCTTTCCGGCGAGGCGCGCGCCGTTCTGCGTGGCGCCCATGCGACGCTGACGGCGCTCTCTGGCGACTGGACGGCAGCTACCGCCGAGGCCGCGATCCGTGACTTCGCGCAAGCCGGCGGCCACAAGCTCGGCGCCGTGGCGCAGCCGCTGAGAGCCGCGCTGACCGGCAGGAGCACGTCGCCCGGCGTATTCGACGTGCTTGCCGTGCTCGGCCGCGAGGAGAGCCTGGCGCGCATCGCGGATCAAATCGATTAGGAGCGAACTGGCCCAAGAAGATTGGCATTGAAAGGCGCGTTTCGCAGTGCAACATTAGGCCTTGGCCCAATCTGGCACGCACCTCCTAAAATGCGGTGGCGAGTACGCGCATTCCGGTGATTTCGACGTGTCGTTTTGCAGGAATTTGCCTTGCCGGCATGAGGAAACAAGAAGGAGTTTCTAATGAGCGAAGCTGCAACAAAACTGGACTTGGGGGCCAACCCGCGCGAGTCGACCGCCAAGCTGGAACTCGCCGGCAAGACGCATGAATTCAAGGTGCGAAGCGGTTCGGTCGGGCCTGACGTCATCGACATCGGCGCGCTCTACAGCACCACCGGCGCCTTCACCTACGATCCCGGTTTTACCTCGACGGCAAGCTGCGAGTCGGCCATCACCTTCATCGACGGCGACGCCGGCATCCTGCTGCACCGCGGCTATCCGATCGACCAGCTCGCCGAGCATGGCGACTTCCTCGAGGTCTGCTACCTCCTGCTCTACGGCGAATTGCCGACCAAGGCGCAGAAGGACGACTTCGACTACCGGGTGACGCGCCACACCATGGTGCATGAGCAGATGTCGCGCTTCTTCACCGGCTTCCGCCGCGATGCGCATCCGATGGCTGTCATGTGCGGCGTGGTCGGCGCGCTGTCGGCCTTCTACCACGACTCGACCGACATTTCGGATCCCTACCAGCGCATGGTCGCCTCGATGCGGCTCATCGCCAAGATGCCGACGATCGCGGCGATGGCCTACAAGTACCACATCGGCCAGCCCTTCATTTATCCGAAGAACGAGCTGAACTTCGCCGCCAACTTCCTGCACATGTGCTTTGCGGTGCCGTGCGAGGAGTACAAGATCAATCCGGTGCTGGCGCGCGCCATGGAGCGCATCTTCATCCTGCACGCCGATCACGAGCAGAACGCCTCGACCTCGACGGTGCGTCTTGCCGGCTCATCGGGCGCCAATCCGTTTGCCTGCATCGCCGCCGGCATCGCCTGCCTGTGGGGCCCGGCGCATGGCGGCGCCAACGAGGCGGCGCTCAACATGCTGGGCGAGATCGGCCATGTCGACCACATCCCGGAATTCATCGCCCGCGCCAAGGACAAGAACGATCCGTTCCGGCTGATGGGCTTCGGCCACCGCGTCTACAAGAACTACGATCCGCGCGCCAAGATCATGCAGAAGACTGCGCATGAGGTGCTGGGCGAGCTCGGCATCAAGGACGATCCGTTGCTCGACATCGCCATGGAGCTGGAAAAGATCGCGCTCACCGACGCTTATTTCATCGAGAAGAAGCTCTATCCGAACGTCGACTTCTATTCCGGCATAACGCTGAAGGCGCTGGGCTTCCCCACCACCATGTTCACCGTGCTGTTCGCGGTCGCCCGCACCGTCGGCTGGATCGCGCAGTGGAAGGAGATGATCGAGGATCCGCACCAGAAGATCGGCCGGCCGCGTCAGCTCTACACGGGCGCCGCCGAACGCGACTACGTGCCGATCGCCAAGCGCTGATCGCGCCCGAGCGAAAAGGTGAAAAAGCGCCCGCGAGGGCGCTTTTTATTTGATGTGTCGCAGAACGACCTCGGCGGCGATATCGCCTGACGGTCTGTCCGTCGCCATGCGCCGCGCGATCTCGGCGAACCCGTCCTTCTGCCAGGCGCGCATGCCGGTGTCGGAAAACAGCGTCTCCAGTTGCCTGGCGAGGTTCTCCGGCAGGACATACTGGTCGTAAAACTCCGGAACCAGGGTCCGGTCCGAGATCAGATTGGGCAGCAGCGCCGACCAGACGGAAATGAGATGCGGCATGACCAGCCGCGCTACGGGATCGAGCTTGTAGCACGACACCATCGGCACGCCCGACAGGGCCAGTTCGAGCGATACCGTTCCCGAGGCGATCAGCGCGGCGTCGGCCTTGCCGAAGGCCTGCCATTTGCGTTCGGGCTCGACGATGATCTCCGGTTTGTCGTCCCAACTGGCGACCGAAGCCCTGACCAGCTCGGCGACGTGCGGCACGGTCGGCAAGAGCAGACGCAGGCGATGCCCGCGCTGGCGCAGGATCGACATCGTCTTGCCGAACGGCTCGATTAGCCGGCGTACTTCGCCACGACGGGAACCCGGCAGCACCAGCAGCGTCTTGACGCGATCCCCCGCCAGGTCGCGCGGCAGGCCTTGCGCCTTGGCGGCGCCAAGCACCCCAGGATCCCGCGCCAGGCGATGCCCGACATAGGTGCCAGGCGGACCGCCGAGGCGGGCGAGCGCCTTCACCTCGAAAGGCAGGATGCACAGGATATGGTCGACATAGGGCTTCATCGCCACCGCCCTACCCGGTCGCCATGCCCAGACACTCGGGCAGACATAGTGGACGATCGGAATCGACGGGTTGGCGGCACGCACCTTCTTCGCCACGCGCAACGAGAAATCCGGGCTGTCGATGGTGATGAGGCAGTCGGGTTTTTCGGCCGCGATCATGCTTGCCGTCTGGCCGATCCGCCTGATCAGGCGCGGCAGGTCGCGCAGGATCGCGCTGAACCCCATCAGCGCGATCTCGCTGCCGTCGAACAGGGATTTCAGGCCGAGCGCCTGCAAATGCCGACCGCCGATGCCGAGAAGCTGAACATCCCGGCCCGTCGTCCGCTTCAGCGCCGCGACGATGTCGGCGCCCAGCAGGTCGCCCGATTCCTCGCCGCAGACGACGGCGACCTTCAACGACTTGCTAGTGGCCATGAGCCGGCTCCTCGGCGGGCAGGCCGATGATGAAAAGGCTGAGCGCATTGGCGCGCGCGATCGTATCGGGACCTTCAAGGATCAGCGAGCGGCCGGCCTCCACGGCAATCCCTGCCAGCCCTGCCTCTTGCGCCGCCTCGACCGTCCGCGGGCCGATGGTTGGCAGATCGGCGCGCAATTCCTGGCCGGGCTTGGCGCATTTGACAAGCACGCCGCGGGTCTTGCCGGCGAGCCGGCCATGGTCGCGCAGTTGCCTGGTCCGCTCAAGCAGTCCGTTGGTGCCCTCTATGCCTTCCAGCGCGATCGCCCGGCCACCGATGGCGATGGCAGCCTGGCCGATATCCAGCGCGCCGATCGCCTTGGCGGCCACCCTGGCGGCCTCGATGTCACGCCAGTCGGCTTTGCTTGGCTCAGCCTGGGTCAAAGGGCCTTGGCCGGCGAGCAGCTCGGGCACGATCTCATGCGCTCCGACGACCTTGATGCCGCGCTTTTCCAGAAAGCGCGTCAGGATCCTCAGCAGGCCGTCATCTCCGCGCGCCAGCCCCATCACCACCGTCGGCACCACCGCCAGCAGGCCGAGGCTCGGCCGCATGGCGCTTAATTTCGGCCTGCGCCTGATCTCGCCGGCCAGCACGAGATGGCTGATCCGCTTGCGCCTGAGCAACGGGACCAGCGAGCCGAAGTCTTCGAGCGCGAGTTGCTCGGCCTCATAGCCGGCGAGGTCCTGCTTGCGGTCGACCTCGCCTTCGGCAGCGATGATGACGGGCGGGTGCCCTTGCCTTGCCAGGCTGGCCGCGACTTCCACCGGCAGGCTGCCGCCGCCGGCGATGATGCCGACCCTGGAGCCCGGCGCGAGGTCTAGCTTGGCTCCGGCAGCCTCAGCCTTCGTCATCGGCATCGTCGCCGTCGCCGCCCTTGAGCGACGGGACGGCATAGTGCCGCTTGCCGCGACTGGCGATGAAATCGATGATTTTCATGGCCGTCGGCGAGGAGGCGAATTCCGCCTTGGCGAACTCGATGTTCTCGCCGACGGTCCGCGAGCGGTCGAAGATCGTCCGGTAGGCCTTGCGCAACAGGTGGATCTCGGCGCGCGGCAGGCCCGAGCGCTTTAGGCCGACGATGTTGAGGCCGCGAAGGCTGGCGCGGTTGCCGACGGCAATCGCATAGGGAATGACATCGCCGACGACTGCCGAACAGCCGCCGATGAAGGCGTTGTTGCCGATGCGGACGAACTGGTGAACGGCGGTGAGGCCGCCAATATAGACGTTGTCGCCGATCTCGCAGTGGCCGCCGAGCGTCGCGCCATTGGCGAAGGTGGCGTTCTTGCCAACGACGCAGTCATGGGCGATGTGGGCATAGGCGAGGAAATTGCCATTGTCCCCCACCGTCGTCTCGCCACGGCTGGAATCGGTGCCGAGATGCATGGTGACGCCTTCGCGGATCGTGCAGTTCTCGCCAATCACCAGCGTCGTGCGGCCACCCTTGTGCTTGGTGTTCTGCGGCGGCGCGCCCAGCGTCGCCATCGGATAGACCTTGGTCCCGGCACCGATGGTGGTCGCGCCCATCACCGAAACATGGCTGACCAGTTCGACGCGGTCGCCGATCACGGCGTCGGCGCCGACATGGCAGAACGGCCCGATGCGGGCGCCCTTGCCGATGGCGACGCCATCTTCGACGACGGCGGAAGGATGGATGAATGTCTGAACTGTCATGAGCATTTCGATCGTCAGCCGGTGACCATCATCGCCGAAATCTCGGCTTCGGCGGCCTTGGCGCCGTCCACCAGGGCTTCACAGGCGAATTTGAGCAGGTTGCCGCGCTTCTTGATTTTCTTGACGTGGATCTTCAACTGGTCGCCGGGGACGACCGGCTTGCGGAACTTGGCATTGTCGATGGTCAGGAAATAGACCAGCGAGGGTTTTTCAGCGTTGAGGCTGCGAATGCAGATGGCGCCGGCGGTCTGTGCCATGGCCTCGACGATCAACACGCCGGGCATCACCGGCTGATCCGGGAAATGGCCCTGGAAATGCGGCTCATTGATGGTCACGTTCTTGATGCCGACGGCGGAGTCGTCGCCGTCGATGTCGACAATGCGATCGATCATCAGGAACGGATAGCGATGCGGCAGGAGCTTCATCAGCCCCAATATGTCGACCGCCTCGAGCGTCGCCACCATGTCAGCCATTCCCATCGCCCTGTTTGCGGGTCCTGGCCAGCTTGCGCAGCATCGCGATCTCGCGCATGGCCTCGGCCATCGGCTGCGCCGGGTAGCCTCCCCAGATCTCGCCCGCCGGGACGTTGCTCATGAATCCGCTTCTCGCTGCAAGCTTGGCCCCAGGCCCAATGGTCAAATGATCGGCGAGGCCGACGCCGCCGCCCATGGTGACGCCGTCGCCGACGACGACGGAACCCGAAATACCCGAAAGTCCGGCTATAATGCAATTGCGGCCGATGCGGACATTGTGGGCGATCTGCACCAGATTGTCGATCTTGGTGCCCTGGCCGATGATTGTATCGGACATGGCGCCGCGATCGACGGTGGTGTTCGAGCCGATCTCGACATCGTCCTGGATGACGACACGGCCGATCTGCGGCACGCGCTCCGGCCCTTTGGCGCCGGCGACAAAGCCGAAGCCGTCCTGGCCAATCCGCGCACCGCCATGGATGATGACGCGATTGCCGATCAGCGCATACTGGACGCTGGCGCCCGGGCCGACATAGCCGTCGCGGCCGATCTGGCAGGAATGGCCGATGACCGCATGCGGAGCAATGATGGTGCCGCTGCCGACCGAGACGCGCGGACCGATGACCGCGCCGGCCTCGACAACGGCGCCGGCCTCGACATGCGCCGACGGGTCTATGTGAGCATGCGGGGAGATGCCGGTTTCGCCGGTCATGGGCCCGGGTGTGGCGGCTTGCGGAAACAGCAGGCGCCCGACCAGCGCGAACGCCTGCTGCGGGCGCGGATGGGTGAGGACCGCGACGCCTGCCGGAGCCTTGCTCGCGAAGTCCGCCGGACAGAGAACCGCCGCAGCCTTGAGCGACGGCATAAGGGCGAAATTGCGCTTGCCGTCGACGAAGACCAGCGCGTCCTTGCCGCCTTCATTGGCCGGCGCCAGGGCTTCGATGGCAATATGGGATTGAGCGGAATCGACAAGCTGGGCGCCGGTCAGATTCGCGACTTCGCCTGCCGTATACCGGCGTGATGGCGCGAAGAACACCGGATCGGTCATTCCAGAAGCAATATCCAGCTTGGTCGGATCACTCTTCCGGACCGCAACGCGGCCCGGAAGCATTGTTACCCGCGGATCAGAAACGGGTCGCTATGCCGAAGTTGAATTCCTGCACGTCGTCGGTCGGTTGCTTCTTGACCGGCACCGCGTAGTCGATGCGGATCGGGCCGAAAGGCGAAGCCCACATCAGGCCGACACCAACCGAAGCGCGCAGCTTCATGTCGGTCGTCGACTGATCGACCAGGGCGGTATCGACCTTGCTGCCATAGAGCGTTGCCGCATCGGCAAAGACCGCGCCGCGCAAGCCGAAGCTTTCCGGAATGACCGGCAGCGGGAACTGGGCTTCCGCCGAGGCATTGAAATAGGTGGTGCCGCCCAGGTGATCGCCACTGGTGCCCGTGGCAACAGGTCCGATACCGCCATAGGCGAAGCCGCGAATCATGCGGTCGCTGCTCTGGAAATGGTCGAAGATACGCAAGCCGTCGTCGCCATAGCCTTCGATGTGGCCGGCACCGCCGGAGATCAGGCCGACCAGATCCAACTGCTCGGAAAGGGTCTGATAGACACTGCCGCGGCCCGTCACCTTGACGAACTTGGCATCACCGCCGAGGCCAGCCACTTCCGTGGTCACATTGGCATAGATGCCTTCGTGCGGGTTCTTCATGTCGTCGATGGTGTTGTAGGTCAGGCCGAGGCTGACCGACGACTTGATCCACGGGCTTTCGTCAATACCTTGAACGATCGCCGCCGAGATATCGCAATCCGCGTCCGGAATCCCATCCTGCGGCGAGTCATCGCAACCGCTGTCGAGCTTGTACTTCTCCTGGGCGATGTTGTACGCCAGCTGCGTCGAGATGTTGTCAGTAATCGGCAGGCCGAAGCGCACGGTCGCGCCCAACGTCTCACTGTCGTAGTGATCGTAGTTGCGCGTCTGCTGGAAGACGTCGAAGCCGGCAGCGATGCGGCGCCCGAGGAAGTAGGGCTCGGTGAAGGAGAAGCTGTAGTCGCGCGAGTTCTTGCCGCCGCCCGCCGCGATCTTGATGTACTGGCCGCGGCCGAGGAAGTTGCGCTCGGTGATCGAGCCTTCGACGGACGGCCCCGCTGTCTCGCCGCCGGTCGAGTAGCCGGCGCCGACCGAGAACTCGCCGGTCGACTTTTCGACCACATCCACCACCAGCACGACCTGGTCGGGCTGCGAGCCCGGCACCGTCGAGATGTCGACTTTGTCAAAGTAATTGAGCGCTTCCAGGCGCTTCTTCGCGCGCTGGATGAGCACCTGGTTGAAGGCATCGCCTTCGCTGACGTCGAATTCGCGACGAATGACATAGTCGCGCGTGCGGTCGTTGCCGCGGATTTCGATGCGCTCGATATAGGCCTTGGTGCCCTGGTCGATCGTATAGACGACCGAAATCGTGTGGTTCTCGAAATTGCGGTCGCCACGCGGCGTCACCTGGGCGAAGGCATAGCCGGAACCGGCAACCTTCTCGGTCAGCGCGATGATGGAGTCCTCGACGTCCTTGGCGTTGTAGACGTCACCCTTATGGGTTTCGACCACTGATTCCAGCGCCTTCGAGTCGACCTCGGGGATGGTGCTTTCGACACTGACGTCGCCGAACGTGTAGCGATCGCCTTCCTGGACGGTGATGGTGACCGTGTACTTGTTGGTGGTGTCGTCGAGCTCGCCGACCGCGGAGACGACCTGGAAGTCGGCATAGCCGTGATTGTAGTAGAAGCGGCGCAGCAGTTCCTGGTCAGCGCGCAGCTTGTCCTCGTCATAGACGTCGTCGCGCAGCACGAAGGAAAGCCAGGACGAACGCTTGGTGGCGATGACGTCCGAAAGGCGGCGGCTCGAATAGGCGCTGTTGCCGACGAAATTGATCGCGGCGATCTGCGTGCGGCCACCTTCATTGATGTTGAAGACCACGTTCACGCGGTTGTCGCCGAGTTCCATGATC
>NZ_RZOS01000204.1:0-9831 GCF_004022605.1 Mesorhizobium sp. M4B.F.Ca.ET.089.01.1.1 | reverse complement strand
GGGCAAGACCGGCGCCACGCTCGATGCGCTCTACGACCTGCTCAACCGCTTCGAGATACAGCACGTCCTGGTGATCGCACCCTTCTTCGTCGCGAAGAACACCTGGCCGGATGAGATCGAGACGTGGCAGCACACCCGCGTGCTGTCCTACGCCGTCGCGGTGGGGGAGCCCGAGGAACGCATAGCTGCGGTCAAGCGCCGCGCCGAGATCACAACCATCAACTTCGAAAACCTCACATGGCTCGCGCAGCACATCCGAACGATTGAAAATTGGTATTGGGATTGTGTCATCATCGACGAGTCCAGCCGCTTCAAGAGCGGCGAGGGGCGCACCAAACCTACCAAGGTCAAAACCGTCAACAAGGCGGGCGAGATCACGATCAAGGTGCGTAAGGGCGGCAATATGACCCGTTTCGGGATCATGACAACCGCGCGCCGCAAGATCAGCCGTATCGTGGAACTGACGGGCACGCCGGCACCGCAAGGGATCATCGATCTTTGGGGCCAGGCCTATCTGCTCGATCAGGGGCGTCGGCTCGGCCCTGACAAGTCGGCCTTCGAGCGCCGCTACTTCGAGAAGGACCGCTACACGCACACGGTCACGCCGCGCGCCAACGCCGAACGGGACATCCTGGCAAAGCTGGAAGACCTTCTCGTCTCCATCCCGCAGGAAAAAGTCGTCCCTGATCCGCGCTTCATCCCGATGAAGGTGGACCTGCCGGAACACGCAATGCGTGATTATAGGGAGTTCGAAAAAACACTTTTCAGCGAGCCGTATGACGTTGAGGCGGTCTCAAATGGCGTGCTCGCCAACAAGCTTTTGCAGTTCGCAAACGGCCATCTCTACAAGGAAGATCGCTCGGTCGTTCACATCCATGACGCCAAGATGGAGGCGCTTGAAGAACTGGTCGACAGCGCCCAAGGCGAAAATCTTCTCATTTTCTACAGCTTTAAGTTTGACAAGGACGCGATTCGGAAACGCTGGCCCGATGCCATCGTTGCGAATGAGAACAAGGATGCCGTGAGCCTTTGGAACAAAGGGAAAATCAGGAAACTCCTTGCTCATCCGGCGTCTATCGGGCATGGGACGAATCTGCAATATGGAGGGCACATTGCCGCCTGGTTCGGGTTGACCTTCTCGCTTGAGTTGTGGCTGCAGGCTAACGCTCGACTTCCGCGACCGGGACAAAGGGACCAGGTGTTGATTTATCCGATTATTGCCAGAGGCACGTATGACGAGCGTGCGTTAACCATCCTCAACGTCAAGGATATGACTCAGGACCGGATTATACGAAATTTCACACTTCGCACTTGACTTTCACTTTTAATGTGTACATTTCCACGTTATAAGATTCGGCAATATACGCGGTACGGGGAAGTTTAAGAGAAGGAGACACATTTGAAAGACATCGCACACCCCGATATCGCGCGCCGGCTGGAAAACGCCTGCGACGGCAATCCCGATGTTCCCCCGCTAAATTTCGGCCGCCTTAAGTGGTTCGTTGACCAGCTTGAAAAGCACGGCGTCACCGTGGCGGCTGAGACTGTTCGGAAGTGGTTCGCAGGCGAGACGATGCCGCGTCGAGCGCCCGCCCAGGCGCTGGCCAGAATCCTGAAGGTCGACGAAGGCTGGCTTTTGACCGGCACGTCTCCAGACCTATCGGAGATGGCCCGCAAGACCCACAACGTCGTCGCGGGCGGCGCAGTGAACGTCGTCGCCGGCTTCATTCAAATGGCCGGTGGGCATCCGTCATTTCCCGAGGAAGACGACGTGGTGGCAAAGGCCAACAACGTCAACCTTTACGCCATCATCCGTGGGGCTCACTATCGTCTGCACGTCACGTCGATCGTCGGCGAGCGGGGCGGCTATTTCCTGATCCCGCACGACACCAAGAATGGCACCGTGACGCTTGGGGTTATCCCGCAGGCGGATTTTCAGGTCACGATCTATGAACTCGATTGGCCGACGATCGAGAAGGTGGGCACGCGGAAGCCGAACGGCTACGAGGTTCGCCTTGCTGACACGACGGCGTTCAGGTCGGTCACATCGTTTGCGGAACGTCTTTGATCGTCGCTGGCACCGGACACCGGCCGCCGAAGCTCGGCGGATATGGGGACGAAGTACGCACGGCCCTGAGCAACCTGGCCGTGGCTTATCTGACAAAGGAGCAACCGAAAACCGCCATCAGCGGAATGGCGCTCGGTTGGGATGAGGCGGTCGCTACGGCTGCCGTCGAACTAGGCATACCCTACATCGCGGCCGTGCCATTCGAGGGGCACGACTCGCGGTGGCCTCCTGAGAGCCGGCGCCGCCTGGCCTGGCTGCTGTCCAAGGCATCCGAAATCCACGTCGTCAGTGACATCCCCGGCAACCGCGCGATGCAGCAGCGGAACGAGTGGATGGTCGATCGAGCGCACAAGATGTGTGCCCTTTGGGACGGCTCGTGGGGCGGCACCTTCAATTGCCTCCAGTACGCCAAGAAGGTCAGTCGCCCGGTTGACAACCTGTGGCCGCGATGGACCAACGACCTAAGTACGTTGCTCGTGTAGTTACTTTCACGTTTATAGTTGAAAATCACGCAAAAGGTGATAGTGTGAGGCTCCTAATCGGAGCTTCCATGACTGCTTATGCTCTCTACAACGAGATCGACGAATACGCTGCCAACTGGCTTGAGAACCTTATCGAACGAGGGCATATCGCACACGGCGTCGTCGACAGGAGAAGTATCGAAGACCTTCGGGGGGATGATCTCAGAGGCTTTACCCAGGTCCACTTCTTCGCCGGAATTGGCGTCTGGAGTCGCGCTTTGCGTGCCGCTGGCTGGCCCGACGATCGACGCGTCTGGACAGGCTCTTGCCCGTGCCAGCCACACTCAACCGCAGCCGCAGACCGCGCAAGGGGATTCAACGATCCCCGCGACCTGTGGCCAGTATGGCTCGATCTCATCGGGTCTGAGCGACCTGACACGGTGTTTGGCGAGCAGGTTGACGACTCTCCTGCCTGGATCGATCGAGCGGCGATTGACTTGGCGCGAGAGGACTATGCCTTCGGGGCTATCGATCTTCCGGCTCTCGCCAGCGGAGCGCCCCACGAGCGAATGCGCACCTACATTGTGGCCGACACCAACCGTCCAGGACGCCGCGAACAGGGCCGGCCCATCACAGTGGGTCAGGAACTCATGGGCGTTGAATGTGCAAGCGGTGGCCCATTCTTTGGCAACCACCGAACGACCGGAGAACTTGGAAGAGTTAGGCGCACTCAACCCGGAATTCGCCTGCTGGTTGATGGGGCTACCTCCAGAGTGGGACGCCTGCGCGCCTACGGCAACGCGATCGTTGGCGAAGTCGCCACGGCCTTCATCAAAGCATATCTCGAAACAGATCGATCCGCTGATGATCTGGCTCCTAGCAGCGTAGAGGACTTGCTGGTCTGATGCCCTTCGCCTATCAAGGCGGCCATGAGCACGATGGATATCCGCGAAACCGATCCGAAACACCTGATTGCCGGGACGACCGGCGATTGGGAGGTAATCATCGGGCTTGAGGTTCACGCACAAGTCACATCCCAGGCCAAGTTGTTCTCCGGATCATCGACATCCTTCGGTGCGCCGCCGAACGCCAATGTGAGCCTGGTCGACGCTGCGATGCCGGGAATGCTGCCCGTCATCAATGAGGAATGCGTCAAGCAGGCCATTCGGACGGGACACGGGCTGAACGCCGTGGTCAATCCGAAGTCTGTGTTCGATCGGAAAAACTATTTCTACCCTGACCTGCCGCAGGGCTATCAGATTTCGCAATTCAAGCAGCCGATCGTCGGCGAGGGCGTCGTCGAGGTATCGATTGGACCTGATCGGCATGGCCAGTTCGAGGACATCGAAGTCCGCATCGAGCGCCTGCACTTGGAACAGGATGCGGGCAAGTCCATTCACGATCAGAATCCGACCCTCTCCTATGTCGATTTGAACCGCTCTGGCGTGGCGCTGATGGAGATCGTCTCCAAGCCCGACATGCGCTCGGCCGACGAGGCGAAGGCCTACGTGTCGAAGCTGCGCAACATCATGCGCTATCTCGGCACCTGCGACGGCAACATGGAGCAGGGCTCTCTGC
This sequence comes from Mesorhizobium sp. M4B.F.Ca.ET.089.01.1.1, assembly GCF_004022605.1. Lineage (NCBI taxonomy): Bacteria > Pseudomonadati > Pseudomonadota > Alphaproteobacteria > Hyphomicrobiales > Phyllobacteriaceae > Mesorhizobium > Mesorhizobium sp. M4B.F.Ca.ET.089.01.1.1. Next base: position 5,724 of record NZ_RZOS01000204.1, on the reverse strand, counting down.
GAGCCGACGTTAATGTTTCAGTGCGTCGACCAGGCGAGCCGTTCGGTACGCGCTGCGAGATCAAGAACGTCAACTCGATCCGCTTCATTGGCCAGGCAATTGAGTCGGAAGCGCGTCGGCAGATCGCCATTCTGGAAGACGGCGGCTCGATCGAGCAGGAGACGCGGCTGTTCGATCCAAACAAGGGCGAGACGCGTTCGATGCGGTCCAAAGAGGAAGCGCACGATTATCGCTACTTCCCCGATCCCGACCTACTGCCGCTCGAAGTCTCGCCGGGCTACATCCTCGATCTGAAGCGTGACCTTCCCGAACTGCCCGACGCCAAGAAGGCGCGCTACATGCAGGAGCTTGGCCTGTCGCCCTACGATGCGAACGTGCTGACGGCCGAGAAAGAAAAGGCCGATCACTTCGAGGCAATGCTGGCCAGCGGCGCCGAGGCCAAGCGCGCGGCCAATTGGGTGATGAATGAGGGCGCTACGTCTCTCGACATCGTTAGCCCGCAGGCGAACACGGCAATCGTCAGCATGGTTGCGGACGGGACGATCTCGGGCAAGATCGCCAAAGACGTTCTGGAAATCGTCATTCGGGTCGGCGGCGATCCGCGCGAAATCGTTGAGGCGCAGAACCTTCGCCAGGTGACGGATACCGGGGCGATCGAGAAGGCCGTGGACGATGTGATCGCGGACAACCCTGACAAGGTGGAGCAGGCGCGCCTCAAGCCCACAATGGCCGGCTGGTTCGTCGGCCAGGTCATGAAGGCCATGGGCGGCAAGGCGAATCCGCAGGCCGTCAACGACCTAGTGAGGGCGAAGCTCGGGCTTTAGGCCAGCAACGCCGACAGATCATTCGAGTTGCGCTCCGTCAGGTAGTCGCTCCACCAATCCATCATCTTCACGCGCTCGCTCCAATACTCCGAGCGGTTGTAGGCCGAGCGCACCTTGTCGCCGTGGACATGGGCAAGCTGGCGTTCGATGGCATCGGGGCTCCACAAGCCCGACTCGTTGAGCACGGTTGATGCCGTCGACCGGAAGCCGTGGATGGTCAGGCGGCTATGGTAGCCGAGGCGATACAGGGCGAAGATCATCGTGTTCTGGCTGATCGGCTTCTGGCCGCCGACACCCGGCACTATCCACTCGGAGTCGCCGGCTAGGGTTCTCAGTTCGGACAGGAGAGCCTTGCTCTGCTTCGTCAGCGGCACCTTATGGTCGCGAGACATCTTCATGCGCTCGGCGCTGATGAGCCAGTGGTCGCCCTTGATCTCGCTCCACTTGCCAAACCGAAGCTCGTTGGTGCGGAGCATCGTGTGCATGATCAGTTCGATAGCCACGCGCGTCTGGCGCTCGCCGTCGTAGCCCTGCAGGTTAGTCAGGAACTGGCCGATCTCGTCAGCTTCCAGCGACGCCATGTGCTTCACCTTCGGCCGCGCTTTCAGTGCGTCCACTAGGTCGGCAGCCGGGTTGCGTTCGTCGCGTCCCGTGGCGATGGCCAGGCGGAACACTTTGCCAATCGACTGACGAATACGCTTGGTCACATCGATCGCGCCTCGACCTTCGACCTTCTTCAAAACCTCAAGCACCTTGGCGGCCGTGATGTCGCGGCAGCGCATAGTCCCGATCTCGGGAAACACGTCATTCTCGAACCGGCCGAGCACGCGCTGATAATGCTCGGGCACCCAGGCTGGCTTCTGAGCTTCGAGCCATTCTCGCGCCACGGTTTCAAAGCCGTCCGTTCCGCCCGTGGCGGCGACAGCCTTGTTCTCGGCGGGGTCTTTGCCAGCCTTCAAAGTGCGCTTGTGCGCGCCGAGCAGGGCGCGCGCATCGGCCAGCGACTTATCGGGGTATTCGCCGATGGAAAGCAGTTTCTGCTTCCCTTCGAAACGGTACGTCATGCGCCAGTATTTGCCACCGGCCGCCGTGACAGCGAGAAAAAGACCGCCACCATCGGCCAATTTGGTCGGCGATCCGTCAGCTTTCGGCTTGGCGTTCCGGCACTGGATGTCGGTCAAGGGCATGGGTAGAACCTACGCAAACTGTGGAGTCGTCGGATGGCCAACATACCCACAAATGACTCCACATCAAGGGATGCGCTGGGACGTATCGGGACACAGCGCTTAGTCGCCCCATTGATTTCATTAGATTTTTTGAGTGCCCTAGAGAGGGCTGGTAGCGGGAGAGGGACTTGAACCCCCGACCCCAGGATTATGATTCCCGTGCTCTAACCAACTGAGCTACCCCGCCAGGGCGGCGAAAAGCCCGAAATCCACCTAAATCTAAAGGCATGTCGGAGCGTTCACCAAGGTCGGCGCGGATATAAGGTTGCGAGGGCAAGCCTGTCAAGCTTCGATGCGGCCACCCGCCCGGCTTATTTGCGCTGCAGCAAAAGCTTTGCCGGACAGGCATTTGATCTGGGGCGCGGGGTTGAGTTCGACGGGGCACGTCGCTATGTCTCGGCCACGAAATTCTAGAGTTTGAGCGAATGAAGCCGCGCATTGCAGTCCTCGGTTGCGGATACTGGGGCAGCAACCATATCCGCACTCTCAAGGCGCTCGGCGCCTTGCACGCGGTTTCGGACCTCAATCGCGCGCGCGCGGAAGGCTTTGCCAGCGAGCAGGACTGTCTGGCGATCGAACCTGAGCAGTTGTTCAAGCGCGATGACGTCGACGGCATCGTCATGGCGCTGCCGCCGCAGTTCCACGCCGACATGGCGGTGCGCGCCATCGAGGGCGGCAAGGACGTGCTGGTGGAAAAGCCGATCGCGCTGACGGTCGCCGACGCCGAGCGCTCGGTGCAGGCGGCAAGGGACCACGGCCGCGTCTTCATGGTCGGCCATGTGCTGCGCTTCCACCCGGCTTTCGAGACGCTCAAGGGCCTGATCGACAATGGCGAGCTCGGCGAGGTGCGCTACATCCATTCGCATCGCCTCGGCCTTGGCAAGTTCCACACCGAGAACGACGCGCTGTGGGACCTTGCGCCGCACGACCTGTCGATGATCCTGGCTATCACCGGCACGGAGCCGATCGAAGTGAGAGGCGAGGGGGCCGCGCTGCTCGACAATCTCAGCGACTTCGCGCATCTGCACATGCGCTTTCCCAACGGACTGCGCGGCCATCTCTTCGCCTCGCGGCTCAATCCCTACCGCGAGCGGCGGCTGACGGTGGTCGGCACCAAGGCGATGGCGGTATTCGACGACGTCGAGCCGTGGGAGCGCAAGCTCGCCGTCTACCGCCATGCGGTGTGGCAGGACAGCGGCCAGTGGGCCTTCACCGCCAACGAGCCGTCCTATGTGGCGGTCGGCGAAGGCATGCCGCTGACGCGCGAGCTGGCGCATTTCATGCAATGCATCGAAACGCGGGCCGAACCGCGCACCAGCGGCGAGGAAGCGATCAGGGTGCTGCGCATCCTGACGGCGGGCACCGTCACCCACTCCGGCCCTTCATCCTGAGCCCGGGCTAAAACGCCTTTGACGTCCGGAAATCGCGGCGAAGCGCGTCGCTATTCGGCGGGGATCTGCGCCGGTCGGGCGGCAAGCCGCGTCAGCATGGCCTCGGCCTCGGCGCCGCGCTCCGAGCGTTCGATGAAGCCGCCGCCGAACACGCGCGCCTCGTTGCCGTCGTCGGAATAGAGCACGCAGGCCTGGCCGGGCGCGATGCCCGACTCGCCGTCGACCAGCTCCACCGAGGTGACGCCGTCGCGGTGATGCAGCACCGCCGGACGCGGCGGGCGCGTCGAGCGGACCTTGGCGAACAGCTCCAACCCGCCGGCCGGCACGTCGGAGAGCGGCCCGTCGCCCAGCCAGTTCATGTTGCGCAGATAGATCTTGTGCGTCTCCAGCGCCTCGCGCGGGCCGACGATGACGCGGGCACGGTCGGCGTCGAGATGGACGACATAGAGCGGCTCGCCGGAGGCGATGCCGATGCCGCGGCGCTGGCCGATCGTGTAGCGCAGGATGCCTTCATGGCGGCCGAGCACACGGCCGTCGATGTGGACGATGTCGCCGGGATTGGCGGCGGCAGGCTTCAGCTTGGCGATGATGTCTGAATATTTGCCCTGCGGCACGAAGCAGATGTCCTGGCTGTCCTGCTTGGCGGCGACCGTCAGCCCCATCTCCTCGGCGATGGCGCGAACCTGCGGCTTCGACAGGCCACCCAGCGGAAAACGCAGATAGTCGATTTGCGCCTGCGTGGTGGCGAACAGGAAATAGCTCTGGTCGCGGTCGGCATCGACCGGGCGGTAGAGCGCGCGATGGGCGCCATTGGCGCCGGAGCGGATGTAGTGGCCGGTGGCCAGAGCATCGGCGCCAAGGTCCTGCGCGGTCGCCAGGAGGTCGGCGAACTTCACCGTCTGGTTGCACGAAACGCAGGGAATCGGCGTCTCGCCCGCGACATAGGAATCGGCGAAGGGATCGATGACCGCCTTGCGGAAGCGCTCCTCGTAGTCGAGCACATAATGCGGGATGCCGAGCGTCTCGGAGACACGGCGGGCGTCGTCGATGTCCTGGCCGGCGCAGCACGAGCCGGCGCGATGCGTCGCCGCGCCATGGTCATAGAGCTGCAGCGTGACGCCGACGACGTCATAGCCTTCGCGCTTCAGGATGCCGGCGACGACGGAGGAATCGACGCCGCCCGACATGGCGACGACGACGCGGGTGTTTTCGGGGCGTCCGGGAAGGTCGAGGCTGTTCATGGTTCTTTCGTTCTGCGTGGCGTCTGAATGCCAATGGCCGGAATATAGGTCAAGCACCAGCGTGGCGCCAGCGTCTCCCGGACGGGTCGATTTTTTGCCTGCAAAATCAATGCCCGGCGGCGCATCTCTCAAATGCCGAGGAAAACGCTAACGCGACGTTCACGATCCTTACCTAGTCATTAGGGTTCGCTTAGGCAATTTTTAAAGCTGTGGCGGTACTGTGGCGGGGATTGGGTCTTTGAGTTTTTTGTAGAGAGTACGATGACCGATCTGGTTAGACCGCGAGTCAAGTATGTTATCGGGCCTGACGGCAGCCCTCTTACGATTGCCGATCTGCCGCCGACCAATACGAGGCGCTGGGTTATCCGGCGCAAGGCGGAAGTTGTGGCCGCGGTGCGGGGCGGACTGCTCAGCCTCGAAGAGGCTTGCCAGCGCTACAAGCTCACCACCGAGGAATTCCTCTCCTGGCAAGCGTCGATCGACGAATACGGCCTTGCCGGGCTGCGCACGACGCGCATCCAGCAATACCGGCATTGATGCCTGTTCAGGCTAAACGAAGGGCGCGGTAAACCGCGCCCTTCGCGTTTTCTGTCGGATCGTCCCGCGCTCAGACCGCCAGCACCACCTTGCCGATCGGCCTGGCGGCGAGGAAGGCATGGGCGTCGCCGGCTTGCGCCAGCGGAAAGCTTTCGGCCACATGCACGGCAAGCTTCTTCGCGTCGATCAGTTTGCCGAGTTCAATGAGACCGTCGCGATCCGGCACCACCGACATGCGCTCGACGCGGATGCCGCGGGCGCCGGCCGTTGCCCTGGTGGCGTCGTGAACGTTGAGCAGCGAAACCAGCACGCCGCCGTCACGCACGACTTTCAGCGACTGATCGGCATGATCGCCACCGATTGCGTCCAGCACCAGATCGACATCGCCGACCTTTTCGGTGAAATCACCTGCGGTGTAGTCGACGACCTCGTCGGCGCCGATCGAGCGCACGAAGTCGAGCTTGTCGGGACTGGCGGTGGCGATGACATGGGCGCCGACGAGGTC
>NZ_RZOS01000203.1:0-9882 GCF_004022605.1 Mesorhizobium sp. M4B.F.Ca.ET.089.01.1.1 | reverse complement strand
CGCCAACGTCTTCCATGCCGGCGACGGCAATCTGCATCCGCTGATCCTCTACGACGCCAACGTGCCGGGCGAGCTCGACAAGGCCGAAAGCTTCGGCGCCGATATCCTGCGCCTCTGCGTCGAGGTTGGCGGCGTGCTGACCGGCGAGCATGGGGTCGGCGTCGAAAAGCGCGACTTGATGCCGGAAATGTTCAACCAGGTCGACCTCGACCAGCAGATGCGCGTCAAATGCGCCTTCGACCCCAACCACCTGCTCAACCCCGGCAAGGTCTTCCCCCAGCTCCGCCGCTGCGCCGAGCTGGGGCGCATGCACGTGCATCGCGGGCAGGTGGCGTTTCCGGACATTCCGAGGTTTTGAGTGGCTAAGTTGGCGCTTGAACACCCCCCTCTGTCCTGCCGGACATCTCCCCCTCAAGGGGGGAGATCGGCAGCGTCTGCGCCTCGCCTTCCCGCCAACGTGGGAGATTGGCGAAACCCTGCGCGACGTCTGATCTCCCCCCTTGAGGGGGAGATGTCCGGCAGGACAGAGAGGGGGGCGAAGGAGCGCCTATCACCCCTCCCCCGCTTTGCGGGGGCGAGGAAAGGTGCCAAGCCATGACCACCTTCACCCCATCCACCGCCGCCGAAGTCCTCTCCACCGTCCAGTGGGCGGCGGCGGAGGAAGCGCCACTGGAGATCCTCGGCCACGGCTCCAAGCGTGGCATCGGGCGTCCGCAGCAGAGCGAGCACACGCTCGACCTTTCGAAACTTGCCGGCGTCACCCTCTACGAGCCCGCCGAGCTGGTGCTGTCGGCCAGAGCCGGCACGCCGCTCGCCGACATCGACAAGCTGCTCGCCGAAAACGGCCAGCAATTCGCATTCGAGCCGATGGACTATGGCCCGCTGCTCGGCGGCGAGCCGGGCCAAGGGGGCAAGGGCGGCACGATCGGCGGCGCGCTTGCCGCCAACCTGTCAGGCCCGCGCCGGCTGAAGGCGGGGGCCGCGCGAGACCACATTCTCGGAATATCGGCGGTTGCCGGCCGCGGCGAGGCCTTCAAGTCTGGCGGTCGCGTCGTCAAGAACGTCACCGGCTACGATCTGTCGAAACTGATGGCGGGAAGCTGGGGCACGCTCGCCGTGCTCACCGACGTCACCTTCAAGGTGCTCCCGGCGGCGGAGACCGAGGTGACTTTAGCCATCCGCGGCCTGCTCGACGATGCTGCCGTCGCGGCCATGGCGCTCGCGCTAGGCTCCAGCGCCGAAGTGTCGAGCGCTGCGCACCTGCCTGAGCGCATCACAGCGCGCGTCGCTGCCGGCAAGCATGGCGGCGATGCCGCTACGCTGCTGCGCGTCGAGGGTTTTGGCCCTTCCGTGGTCTATCGCATCGAGGCGCTGAAGAGCCTGCTCGGCAAAGCAGGGCCGCTGGAGGAGATCGCCGGCGAGGCGTCGAAGGCCATCTGGCGCGATATCCGCGATTGCATACCCTTCGCCGATGGCGGTGCGAGACCGGTCTGGCGTGTGTCGATGGCGCCGTCGCAGGCGCATCACATGGTGATGGCCCTGCGCATGCAGGCGGCGGTCGACGCTTTCTACGATTGGCAGGGCGGTCTGGTCTGGCTGTCAATGCGCGAGAACGACCCCGAGGCCGACCTGCTGCGCAGCCTGATCCGCAAGCATGGCGGCGGCCACGCGACGCTGGTGCGCGCCGCACCCGCGCATCGCGCCGCGCTGCCGGTGTTCGAGCCGCAGCCGCCGCATCTGGCGGCGCTGTCGGCGCGGCTCAAGGCCGAATTCGATCCCAAGCATATCCTCAACCCCGGCCGAATGGCGCCGGGTTCCAGCTCTGCTACTCTGGCACACTCATCGGAAGGAGGAGCACAATGAGCAACATCAATCAAGGCCCGGGCGGCGGACCTCGCCAGACCGATCGCTGGCTGGAGCCGGGTTCGACCAACGCCCTGGTCATCTATATTCTCTATCTCGCCGGCCTCGTCATTGGCGTCACCGGCATTGTCGGCATCGTGCTTGCCTACATCAACCGCGGCAAGGCCGGCGGCTTCGTCGAAAGCCACTACACCTTCCTGATCAGGACCTTCTGGATCGGTTTGCTCTACGCGCTGATCTCCGTGATCCTGATGATGCTCGTGATCGGCTTCCTGCTGATGTTTGCCGCTGCCGTCTGGTTCATCGCCCGCTGCATCCTCGGGCTGCAGGCGCTGCAGCGCGGCGAGCCGGTCAAGAACCCGCAAAGCTGGCTCCTCGGACAATAGGACTCCCCGGTGCAGACCAACTTCTCAGCCGCCCAGCTTGCCGATCCGCACGTCGCGGAATCGGAAAAGATCCTGCGCAAATGCGTGCATTGCGGCTTCTGCACCGCCACCTGCCCGACCTATGTGACCTTGGGCAACGAGCTGGATTCGCCGCGCGGGCGGATTTATCTCATCAAGGACATGCTCGAGAACGGCCGGCCGGCCGACAAGGAGATCGTCACCCATATCGACCGCTGCCTGTCCTGCCTCGCCTGCATGACGACATGCCCCTCGGGCGTCAACTACATGCATCTGGTCGACCATGCCCGCGCCCACATCCAGAAGACTTACAAGCGGCCGCTGCTCGACCGGCTGACGCGTGCCGTGCTGGCTTTCGTGCTGCCCTATCCCTCGCGCTTCCGCACGGCATTGAAACTGGCCGGGCTCGGCAGGCCGTTCATCGGCCTGTTCGAAAAGCTGCCGGCGCTGAAGCCTGTCGCCGCCATGCTGAGGCTCGCGCCACCGTCGGTTCCGCTGGCATCGCCGATGGCGAAGCCGGGCACGCACGCTGGGCAGGGCACGCGAAAGGGCCGCGTCGCCATCCTGACCGGCTGCGCGCAGTCGGTGCTCGATCCGGCCATCAACGAGACGACCATCTCCTTGCTGACAAGGCTCGGCTTCGAGGTCGTGGTGCCGGAAGGCGAGGGCTGCTGCGGCGCGCTCGTCCACCATATGGGCCGCGAGGAGGCAGCCCTTGCCTCGGCGAGGCGGAACGTCGACGCCTGGATCCGCGCCGTCGATCAGGGCGGGCTCGATGCTATCGTCATCACCGCATCGGGCTGCGGCACCACGATCAAAGACTACGGCTTCATGCTGCGCCTCGATCCGGCCTATGCCGAAAAGGCCGCGCGGGTCTCGGCGCTGGCCAAGGACATCACCGAATATCTGGCCGGTCTCGACCTGCCCGAACCGCTGCGCAAGCCGGGCACCGTCGTCGCCTATCATTCCGCCTGCTCGATGCAGCACGGCCAGAAGATCACCCGGCAGCCGAAGGAGCTTCTGGCCAGGGCCGGCTTTGTCGTGCGCGAGCCGCGCGAAGGCCATCTGTGCTGTGGGTCGGCCGGCACCTACAACATCCTGCAGCCCGAGATCTCGGCAAAACTGCGCGACCGCAAGGTGAAAAACATCGAGGCGACAGGCGCCGAAATCGTCGCCACCGGCAACATAGGCTGCATCACCCAGATCGCCTCCGCCGCGAAGCTGCCGGTGGTGCACACGATAAAACTGCTCGACTGGGCCTATGGTGGCGAGCCGCCCAAAATGAGTTGACCACGCAGCGCTTGCCGAGGACGATGCGGCGATGTCCAATCCACGACTGCAAGATATTCAAACCGCAGTTCGTCTTCTAACAGACCTGTCGCGTTCGACGTTTCAGGGTCGCTATGCCGACTGCGAAGCCATTATCGCCCAACACTTGAAAGACGGATCGGCGTTCCTGCTTGAGCTGATCAAGGCGGCTGTGGAAGCGGGCGTTCACCAGGTCACTCTGATCGAAGACGCGGTTTCGTTCCTCGACGATGCGGACTTGGCCCGCCTTGCATTTTTCCTCCAAAGCGCAGCAAGCCGCGGGACGGATGTCGAAGACTTGTTGTCTCACGCTTTGCTGCAGGCTCCAGACTTGTTTCCAGACGCCGCGCTGGCGACCAGTTACGATTTTGCGGACTGGCAGCAGCATACCGATCTGCGGTCAGCCCCAGCGTGCAAACATTTTATCTTCGAAGGGGTTTCTCCGAGCGACTCGCCCTTTCCGACGCACCGCAACCACCCCACTTGGCATCTGCCGACCACCGGCGGACCACTTGCGGTTGGCGGCAGAGGTTCGGCGACATGTCCAGTCTGCCGGCAGAAATTGACTCACTTGGTTACACTGGACAGTTCTGAGGAGAAGTCTGTTCCTGGGCTTTCCATCGAAACCTGCGCGAACTCTCTCGAGCCGACCTATTATTCGCACGATGCCGAGGGCAGGCCGACGCCCATTGGCCCATTTCATTCCGATGATGGTTCCGCAATCGAGCCGGCTTCGCTTGTGAGCACCGTGCGCGTGGCGGCCACGCCGCCACGCTGGCTCAGACAGTCCTATGGAATAAGCAATTCGCGGCAGAACCTGTTTCGGCTCGGCGGACTGCCGTCCTGGGTCCAAGGACCGCAGTTCCCGCTGGTTCCTGGAACGGATCGGGAAATGAAATTTCTGCTGCAGTTCGACTCGCTGGCCGGCTTCTTCTGGGGCAGCGGCGGCATGCTTTACGTCTTCTGGGACGAAGAAAGCCGGATCACATGCCATGTGTCGCAGTGGACCTGACGACAGCAGTTACTCCGCCGCGAGCTTGTCCGCCACGCCGTAGGTCGCCTGGTAGAGGGCGCGCTGGCGGCTGAGCGCCACCATCGTGTTGCGCAGCAGGATCGCCACCGTGATCGGGCCGACGCCGCCCGGCACCGGCGTGATCCAGGAGGCCACATCCTTGACGCTTTCGGTGTCGACGTCGCCGACGATGCGGGTCTCGCCGTCCGGTCCGATCTCGGAATTGATGCCGATGTCGATGACGGCGGCACCGGGCTTGACCATGTCGGCCTTGATCAGCCGCGGCTTGCCGACGGCGACGAACAGCGCATCGGCGCGCCGCGCATGCGCTGCCACCGAGCGCGTCATGTGGTGGCACACCGTCACCGTCGCGCCCTCGCTCATCAACAGGAAGGCGATCGGCTTGCCGACGATCTCGGAATGGCCGACGACGACCACCTCGAGCCCCTTGAGGTCGAGCCCGGTTTCCTTGAGCAGCTCGACCGAGGCTGCCGCCGTGCAGGGCGCCAGGTCGAGCTGGTTGTAGACGATGTTGCCGATAGACGCCGGATGCATGCCCTCGACGTCCTTCAGCGGATGCACCGCCGCCTGCAGCGTCTTGATCGGGATGTGCACCGGCACCGGCCGCTGGATGATGATGCCGGTGACGCGCGGATCGGCATTGAGGCCGTGGATCGCGGCCTCCAGTTCGCCGGCGGTGATGTCGGCGGCAAAGCGCCGTTCCTCGAAGCCGATGCCGGCCAGTTCCGCCTTGGCGCGCTGGTTGCGCACATAGACGTCGACCGCGGCGGTGTCGCCGACGGTGATCGACACCAGCTTCGGCGGAAAACCTTCGGCGGTGGCGATCGCGGCGTCCTCGCGCACGGAGGCGATGATGCGCTGGGCCACCGGCCCACCCTTGAGATAGCGGCTGTCGTCGGACCGGGACATGGCTGACCTTTGGTGTCGGGAATTGTGCGCTGCAATAGCAGAGGCCGTCCGGGAAATCAGCCTCCGAAAACGAAACGCTCTGCCTTCAGCGCGACGCGTTTTGCCTGGAAAGGCGAAAGGGCAGCACGGTTTCCCGTGCTGCCCTTTCGTGACCGGCCGCATCCCCACACGGCCCGTCCCCCGTTAACTCGTTGCCAGTCTAAGCACGTCTCCCGAATATGCGCTATGGCTTGGGAGCAACAGCTGGCGCCAAAATTAGTCGGCGCTGCCTGACCGGCAGATTCGCAGTCCCTAAATCACCACCACCGTCGTTCCGACATTGACGCGCTCATAGAGGTCGACGACGTCCTCGTTGCGCATGCGGATGCAGCCGGAAGATACGGCGCCGCCGATCGTCCATGGCTGGTTGGTGCCGTGGATGCGGTATTCAGTCGTGCCGAGATAAAGCGCACGGGCGCCCAGCGGGTTCTCCTCGCCGCCGGCCAGATAGGTCGGCAGATAGCGCCCCTTGGCGGCCTCGCGCTTGATCATCACCGCCGGCGGGCGCCAGTCGGGCCAGACGCGTTTGTCGGTGATCTTGTGCGTGCCGGACCATTCGAAGCCCGGCTTGCCGGTGCCGACGCCGTAGCGCCGCGCCTTGCCGTCCTTCTCGACCAGATAAAGGAAATTCTGGTGCGTATCGATGACGATGGTGCCTGGCTTCTGCGGCCCGTCGAACGCGACTTCCTGCGGCAGGTAGATCGGGTTGATCTGCGGCCGCATCGCCGTGCGCCGGGCCGGCTGCTGCACCGCCGCCGTGCGCTGCTGGTCGGGCTGGACCTGCAGATAGCGCCGCTGCGGCTGCTGCACCATCTGGCGGGTCTGCCGCACGATACCAGGCGCATGGCCGAGCTGCAGCACCCAGGGCGCCGAAAGGTCGGGGCTCACCATCACCGGCGGCCGGTCGGCATAGCGGTCATCGGCATTGGAGGAGGTGGCGCCGGCGGCAAGAACCGCCGCGGCACCCAGCAGGGAAAACAAGACTGTCTTCATCGGAACGCACCTTGATCGTCGAACGGACGGAGGCACGAAACCGCCCCCGGTTGCGCGATCCTTGGCGCGAAGCGGCAACCGAAACATGAATCGGAATGCGTAAAATGCCGATGTGTCAGTAAACCTTTTGGTGTGGTTACCGGCCGGTTCAGGAATCTGGTAAAGCCACGGTAAAACAGGCGCCGAGGCGCATTAACGAATGGATTTCTGGCAATGGGAACTGAAAATGCCGGCCTGCTCGACGGTCCCGACGGCAAGGCGCGCTGCTTCTGGCACGGCAATCTGCCGGACTATATGCACTACCACGACCGCGAATGGGGCCGCCCGGTAACGGACGACCGGCGGCTTTTCGAGAAGATCTGCCTCGAAGGCTTCCAGTCCGGCCTTTCCTGGCTGACCATCCTGCGCAAGCGCGAGAATTTCCGCGAGGCCTTCGCTGGCTTCGACTTCGACAAGGTGGCTCAATTCACTGACAAGGATGTCGAGCGCCTGCTCGGCAATGCCGGCATCATCCGCCATCGCGGCAAGATCGTCTCGACCATCAACAACGCCAAACGTGCGCGCGAAATGGTTGACGAGTTCGGCTCGCTGGCCGCCTGGTTCTGGAAGTTCGAGCCGGGGGCCGGCGAACGGCCCGAAATCGTCGACCTCGCCCATCTGCGCGCCAATCCGACGACGGCGGTCTCGGTCCGCATCTCGAAAGAGCTGAAGAAGCGCGGTTGGAGCTTCGTCGGCCCGACCACCGTCTATGCCTTCATGCAGGCTATGGGCCTGGTCAACGACCATCTCGAAGGATGCGTCTGCCGCAAGGAGGTGGAGGCGGAGCGGAAGAGGTTCAAACGGCCGAAGTGACTTCCTTCCCCTTCTCCCACAAGGGAGAAGGTCAGGTCGCGCCCTCAGATGCCGCTGGCGCCGGTCAGGAACAGGCCGGCGACGATCGCCGCCAGCGCGGCGAAGGCCGGGTAGATGACCAGCAGGCCGGTCATCAGCGCATCGCGCATCGACGAGCCCTGGCGCGGCTCCACCTCGAACGGGCCCGCCACCTGGCTCACCGTTACGAGGGCCTGGCCATCGGCCGGACGCAGCCGCGCGGGCAGTTCGCGCGCGCCGCTGTCGATTGTGTCGAATTGTCCCGTGGTGCTCATAGCCCCGAACCCCTTGGTTTCGGTGCGCTTTATCGGCTGCGATTGTGTCGGCACGATGCCGCGCTGATGGCGGAATTGTTTCCTTTTTTGGTGGGGTTGGTTTCAGAAATGCCTCAGGCGTTCCAAACTACTAACCACAGCAATTGGTGCTTACGTCTTCAGCTGCCTGGCGCTGCCCCTCATCGCCCTGCCGGGCACTTCTCCCCGTATAGTGACGGGGAGAAGGACGCCGTCATCGCCGATTTCGCCAATCGCCAACGTTGGAATTGTAGCACCGGCGCCGAAGTCTCTCCTTCTCCCCGTCACTATACGGGGAGAAGGTGCCGGCAGGCGGATGAGGGGCGGCGCGGCGTTCGCAAACTGTCCGAACTCAAGCCTCGTTGCGGATCGAGCCGCAAACCCTTGCCGCACCAAGCGGCATCGGCTAGGACACGCCCGCCGTGGAAAGCGGTAATCTAACCGGCCCACGCAACGCCACGAAACACCGAGTACCCATCCCATGGCCGACAAATCGGAAAAGACGAAAGCGCGGCTGCCGCGCGGGTTTGCCGACCGCGGCGCCGATGACATCCGTGCCGTCGAGAAGATGATGGCGACCATCCGCGGCGTCTATGAGCTCTACGGCTTCGAGCCGGTCGACCAGCCGATGATCGAATACACCGACGCGCTCGGCAAATTCCTGCCCGACCAGGACCGGCCGAACGAAGGCGTCTTCTCCTTCCAGGATGATGATGACCAGTGGTTGTCGCTGCGCTACGATCTGACCGCGCCGACGGCGCGCTTCGTCGCCGAGAATTTTGACAAGCTGCCGAAACCCTATCGCAGCTACCGCTCCGGCTGGGTGTTCCGCAACGAAAAACCCGGACCCGGCCGCTTCCGCCAGTTCATGCAGTTCGACGCCGACACGATCGGCACGCCGGGCGTCGCGGCGGATGCCGAGATGGCGATGATGATGGCCGACGTCATGGAAGCGCTCGGCATCAAGCGCGGCGACTACGTCATCCGCGTCAACAATCGCAAGGTGCTGGACGGCGTGCTGGAAGCGATCGGGCTCGGCGGTGACGAGAATGCGGGGCGCCGGCTGACGGTGTTGCGCGCGATAGACAAGCTGGACAAGCTCGGGCCGGAAGGCGTCAGGCTCCTGCTTGGTCCGGGGCGCTGGGATGGTGGCAAGGAAGGCGAAGGCGATTTCGCGAAGGGCGCCGGACTGAAAGACACGCAGGCCGAAGCTGTGCTGCTTGCAACGGCGAGGAACGGACAGGCTGGCCAGGATACCAGCGTCAGTTCCAACGCCGTCTACCAGGAAGGCGTCGCCGAACTTGCGATGATCGAAGCTCTGGTCAGAGCGGCAGGATATGGCGAAGACCGCGTCGCCATGGACCGCTCCGTCGTGCGCGGCCTCGAATATTACACCGGTCCGGTCTTCGAGGCCGAGTTGTTGGCCGAGATCCCGAATGAGGACGGCCAGATCGTGCGCTTCGGTTCGGTCGGGGGCGGCGGCCGTTATGACGGGCTGGTCTCGCGCTTCCGTGGCGAGCCGGTGCCGGCGACCGGTTTTTCCATCGGCGTCTCGCGCCTGATGACGGCGCTGAAGAACCTTGGCAAGCTGGACATTTCCGATGTCATCGCACCCGTCGTGGTGCTCGTCATGGACAAGGACACGGAAAGCCTCGGCCGCTACCAGAAGATGGTCGCCGATCTGCGCGCCGCCGGCATCCGCTCGGAAATGTATCTCGGCGGCGCCGGCATGAAGGCGCAGCTGAAATACGCCGACCGCCGCGGCAGCCCGGTCGCCATCATCCAGGGCGGCGACGAGCGTGCCCGGGGCGAGGTGCAGATCAAGGACCTGATCGAAGGCGCGCGCATGTCGGCCGAGATCACCGACAACGCCGAATGGCGCGCCGCACGCCCCGCACAGGTGACGGTGGCGGAGAGCGAACTGGTTGCCGAGGTGAAGAAGATCCTGGCGGCTCAGGCGGCTGATCGCGCGAAAGGTGGCGCTTGAGCCCCCCTCTCTGGCCTGCCGGCCATCTCCCCCTCAAGGGGGGAGATTGGATGTCGCCTGCGCTTTCGCCACTCTTCAGGGCCGAAGAAAAAGCGCCGCGCTTTGAGCTGCTGATCTCCCCCCTTGAGGGGGAGATGTCCGGCAGGACAGAGAGGGGGGCCTCGCGCCCAACCTATCCATGAC
>NZ_RZOS01000202.1:0-9892 GCF_004022605.1 Mesorhizobium sp. M4B.F.Ca.ET.089.01.1.1 | reverse complement strand
CCTGCGAGTCGCGGGCCCCTCCAAGCTCAACGCAGATTCAGATCGGCTCGTCGAACGTGATGATCGACACTTCGCCTTCGAGCGCGCCCTGGTAGGCCGACAGATGCGGCTCGTCGTCGGGCGCGCCGTCCATGTCGCCGATCTGATCGAGTTCCGCCTCGGCATAGCCTTCCGCGGCGAGCGAATCGAGCGCCTTACGCACCGCCGAATCGTCGTCGGGCGCCATAAGCATCACATGGACGCCTTCCGGCTTGCCGCCTTTCTTCTTCCAGACACGGCCGGTGATGATGGTGACCGGGCGTTCCTCATTGTCGTTCACGGGCTGATTCCTCTCGGCAAAGGGCGGGCGAGGGCGTTTCTGCTGCTCATGCCGCCTTTTGGCATGAAGCATGGCTGGGCAACAGCCAAAAGCCGGTCACTTTCTTCCTCGCGCTTGCAAAAAGACGCAAGAAAATTACATGCGTTTTTCGCATGGCTGCCAAGCCCCGGTCCGCGCGCAATATTTGCCAGCGCGGGGTTGACGGTTCGAAGGGTTGCGAGTAGAAGCCGCCCAGTCAGAACCGATGTGAGGCTTTCCTTTTCGAGGCGACACGCCTTGGAGTTTGCCTCAAACAGGGTTCGTTTTACGAGCGAAAAGACATTTCCGGCGCGCATGAAGCGGTTTCCGCTTCCTCTGCTATTTGTTCGGGCAGGACCGCGAGGCGCGGTGTGTTGCCCGAATTTGCGTATGGAAACGACGCTTTGAGCGGCCCTGACCGGGCAAGACACGGAATTGAGAGACAAGAGGGTTTAATGCCTACCGTCAACCAGCTGATCCGCAAGCCGCGCCTGGCGCCGGTGAAGCGCAACAAGGTCCCGGCCATGCAGCAGAACCCGCAGAAGCGGGGCGTCTGCACGCGCGTCTACACCACGACGCCGAAGAAGCCGAACTCGGCGCTGCGCAAGGTGGCCAAGATCCGCCTGACCAATGGTTTCGAGGTGATCGGCTACATCCCGGGCGAAGGCCACAACCTGCAGGAACACTCCGTGGTCATGATCCGCGGCGGCCGCGTCAAGGACCTTCCGGGCGTGCGCTACCACATCATCCGCGGCGTGCTCGATACCCAGGGCGTCAAGAACCGCAAGCAGCGCCGTTCGAAATACGGTGCAAAGCGTCCGAAGTAAGGTTTTCCGGCTTCGGCGCTTTTTTTGACTGCGCCGGGCTATGAGAGATTGAGAGACAAAAGCCATGTCCCGTCGTCACAGTGCAGAAAAGCGTGAGATCAATCCGGACCCGAAGTTCGGCGACCTGATCGTCACCAAGTTCATGAACGCCGTCATGTATGACGGCAAGAAGTCGGTTGCCGAGACCATCGTCTACGGCGCGCTGGACCAGGTCCAGGCCAAGACCAAGCAGGAGCCGGTCACAGTCTTCCATCAGGCGCTCGACAATGTCGCGCCGCATGTGGAAGTGCGTTCGCGCCGTGTCGGCGGCGCCACCTACCAGGTTCCGGTCGACGTGCGCCCCGAGCGCCGCCAGGCGCTGGCCATCCGCTGGCTGATCACCGCGGCGCGCAACCGCAACGAGACCACCATGATCGACCGCCTCTCGGGCGAGCTGATGGACGCGGCCAACAACCGCGGCACGGCCGTCAAGAAGCGTGAAGACACCCACAAGATGGCGGAAGCCAACCGCGCCTTCGCGCACTACCGCTGGTAAAGCGCGAACGAGACTGAGAGGCACCTCCCATGGCCCGCGAATACAAAATCGAAGACTACCGCAATTTCGGTATCATGGCGCATATCGATGCCGGCAAGACGACGACGACCGAGCGCGTCCTGTACTACACGGGTAAGTCGCACAAGATCGGCGAAGTCCATGACGGCGCTGCCACCATGGACTGGATGGAGCAGGAGCAGGAACGCGGCATCACCATCACGTCGGCCGCGACCACGACCTTCTGGAAGGGTCGTGACGGCAAGATGCACCGCTTCAACATCATCGACACTCCCGGACACGTCGACTTCACCATCGAGGTCGAGCGTTCGCTGCGCGTGCTCGACGGCGCCATCGCGCTGCTCGACGCCAATGCCGGTGTCGAGCCGCAGACGGAGACCGTCTGGCGCCAGGCCGACAAGTACCACGTGCCGCGCATGATCTTCTGCAACAAGATGGACAAGATCGGCGCCGACTTCTACCGCTCGGAAGAAATGATCGGCTCGCGCCTCGGCGCGCAGGCCGTCGTCATGCAGCTGCCGATCGGCGCCGAGACCGAGTTCAAGGGCGTCGTCGACCTCGTCGAGATGAACGCGCTGGTCTGGCGCGACGAGACGCTGGGCGCCGCCTGGGACGTCGTCGAGATCCCGGCCGACCTCAAGGAGAAGGCCGAGCAGTATCGCGAGAAGATGATCGAGGCCGCCGTCGAAATGGACGAGACCGCGCTCGAGAATTATCTCGAAGGCAAGATGCCGTCGAATGACGAGATCCGCGCGCTGATCCGCAAAGGCACCATCGCGGTCAAGTTCTTCCCGATGTTCTGCGGCTCGGCCTTCAAGAACAAGGGCGTGCAGCCGCTGCTCGACGCCGTCGTCGAATACCTGCCGTCGCCGGCCGACGTTCCCGCCATCAAGGGCGTCGATGCCAAGACCGACGCCGAGATCGAGCGTCACGCGGACGACAGCGAGCCGCTGTCGATGCTGGCCTTCAAGATCATGAACGACCCGTTCGTCGGCTCGCTCACCTTCGCCCGCATCTATTCGGGCAAGCTGGCCAAGGGCGTCTCGCTCGACAACACCGTCAAGGGCAAGAAGGAGCGCATCGGCCGCATGCTGCAGATGCATGCGAATTCGCGCGCCGACATCGAAGAAGCCTTCGCCGGCGACATCGTCGCTCTGGCTGGCCTCAAGGACACCACCACCGGCGACACGCTCTGCGATCCGCTGCACCCGGTCATCCTCGAGCGCATGGAATTCCCAGATCCGGTCATCCAGATCGCCATCGAGCCGAAGACCAAGAACGACCAGGAGAAGATGGGCCTCGCGCTGCATCGCCTGGCTGCCGAGGATCCGTCCTTCCGCGTCAAGACCGACGAGGAAAGCGGCCAGACCATCATCGCCGGCATGGGCGAATTGCACCTCGACATCATCGTCGACCGCATGCGTCGCGAGTTCAAGGTCGAGGCCAATATCGGCGCGCCGCAGGTGGCCTATCGCGAGACGATCACCCGCACGCACGAGCAGGACTACACGCACAAGAAGCAGACCGGCGGTACCGGTCAGTTCGCCCGCGTCAAGATCCTGTTCGAGCCGGATGCCGAAGGCGGCGACTTCAAGTTCGAGTCGAAGATCGTCGGCGGCGCGGTGCCGAAGGAATACGTCCCCGGCGTCGAGAAGGGCATCAACAGCGTGTTGTCGTCCGGTCCGTTCGCCGGCTTCCCGATGATCGGCGTCAAGGCGACGCTCATCGACGGCGCCTTCCACGACGTCGACTCCTCGGTGCTGGCCTTCGAAATCGCTGGCCGCGCCTGTTTCCGTGAAGCGGCGCCGAAGCTCGGCGTGCAGCTGCTCGAGCCGATCATGAAGGTCGAGGTGGTGACGCCGGAAGACTACGTCGGCAACGTCATCGGAGATCTCAACGGCCGCCGTGGCCAGATCCAGGGTCAGGAGACCCGCGGTGTCGCCGTCGTCGTCAATGCGATGGTGCCGCTGGCCAACATGTTCAAGTACGTCGACAATCTGCGTTCGATGTCGCAGGGCCGCGCCCAGTACACGATGCAGTTCGACCACTACGAGCCGGTGCCGACCGCGGTCGCCCAGGAAGTTCAAAAGAAATACGCGTAACTCGAGCGGGTTGCACGACACCTTAATTCAAGCCCCGCACGGGCAAGCAGGAACGGAGACATCACATGGCAAAAGGTAAATTCGAGCGCACCAAGCCGCATGTGAACATTGGCACGATCGGCCACGTCGATCATGGCAAGACGTCGCTGACGGCGGCGATCACGAAGTATTTTGGCGAATACAAGCGCTATGACCAGATCGACGCGGCGCCGGAAGAGAAGGCGCGCGGCATCACGATTTCGACGGCGCACGTCGAATACGAGACGGCCAACCGCCACTATGCCCACGTCGACTGCCCCGGCCACGCCGACTATGTGAAGAACATGATCACCGGTGCCGCGCAGATGGACGGCGCGATCCTGGTCGTTTCGGCCGCCGACGGCCCGATGCCGCAGACGCGCGAGCACATCCTGCTCGCCCGCCAGGTCGGCGTGCCCTCGATCGTGGTGTTCCTGAACAAGGTCGACCAGGTCGACGACGCCGAGCTGCTCGAACTGGTCGAGCTCGAGGTTCGCGAGCTGCTCACCAAGAACGAGTTCCCCGGCGACGACATTCCGATCGTCAAGGGCTCGGCGCTGGCCGCTCTGGAAGATTCGAACAAGACCATCGGCGAGGACGCGATCCGCGAGCTGATGGCGCAGGTCGACGCCTACATCCCGACGCCGGTGCGTCCGCTGGACAAGCCGTTCCTGATGCCGATCGAGGACGTGTTCTCGATCTCGGGCCGCGGCACCGTTGTGACCGGCCGCGTCGAGCGCGGCGTGGTCAAGGTCGGCGAGGAACTCGAGATCGTCGGCATCCGTCCGACGACCAAGACGACCTGCACGGGCGTCGAGATGTTCCGCAAGCTGCTCGACCAGGGCCAGGCCGGCGACAACATCGGCGCGCTGCTGCGCGGCGTTGATCGTGAAGGCGTCGAGCGCGGCCAGGTTCTGGCCAAGCCGGGTTCGGTGAAGCCGCACAAGAAGTTCGTGGCCGAAGCCTACATCCTGACCAAGGACGAGGGCGGCCGTCACACGCCGTTCTTCACCAACTACCGTCCGCAGTTCTACTTCCGCACCACCGACGTGACCGGCATCGTGACGCTGCCGGCCGGCACCGAGATGGTGATGCCTGGCGACAACATCACGGTCGACGTCGAGCTGATCGTGCCGATCGCCATGGAAGAGAAGCTGCGCTTCGCCATCCGTGAAGGCGGCCGCACCGTCGGTGCCGGCATCGTCGTCACCATCAAAGAATAATCGAAGCCGGCATCCGCCGGATCGACAAGGAAAGGGCGGCCCTCGGGCCGCCCTTTTTTGTTTCCGATCTCAAAAGCGTCCATTGTTCGTTCTATTGCTTCAAGCCTGTTGCAAGCCTCGGCGCTGCAACTAGTATAGGTTGCATCAAGGGGCTGGCAGGACGTGGTTTCAGGGCGCCGTTTCAACAGTCGGGCATGGTGGTCACTGGGGCTGGTCTGCCTGGCGCTGCTTGCCATGGGCAATGCCAGCCTCGCCGCGGCGACGGCCGATTCCGGCCCGACGATGCGTTTTGTTGTGGTGCGCAGCAACGCCGCGGGGTGTGAGCCCAACTGTCCGGAGTGGATTTCGGCGGAAGGCACGATCGAGGCCGGCACGCCGGCGCTGCTCAAGCGCATGCTCAAGCGGCTTGGCGGGCGAAAGCTGCCGATCGTTGTGGATTCGCCCGGCGGCAATGTCGACGCGGCGCTGACGCTCGGCCGGCTGATCCGCAAGAGCGGGCTGGATATCGCCGTCGGCAAGACCTGGTTCGACGGCTGCATGCCGGACGACAAGGATTGCACGGCCAACAAGGGCAGGGACGCCGATTATTTCGGCGAGCCCTATGCCAGCGGCGCCATCTGCAATTCCGCCTGTCCGCTGATGTTTGCCGGCGGCGTACGCCGCGTGGTCGGCGAATGGGCGTATCTCGGCGTCCATCAAATCACCACGACCTACATCAAGACGAAACTGCTCTACCGGACCACATACAAGGTGGTGAACGGCAAGAAGAAGGTCATCAACACGAAGGTCGTCAGCCGCAAGAATGCCGGCAGCTACAAGACCTACGAGATGAGCAAGGCGGTGGAGAAAAGGCTGGCCGCCTATTTCCGGGAAATGGGCGTCGGCGAGGGCGTGCTCGTAACGATGAAGAACACGCCGGCCAGTGATATCCATCAGCTGGTCCTGGAAAACATGCTGCGGATGAAACTCGTCACCAGCATGGATTCGGTCGATCTGTTCACCGCCGCCACGATCTGCAAGGCATGGCCGGCGCCGGCGAATTGCCGGGAGATACCGTCGAACAAGGATGCGATGCCGGCCGCTGCCTTGGCTGCCAAGGCCGAGCCCGCATCAGCGGCAACAGCCAGGCCGGAGATCGTCAAGCGCGACGAGGACATGCGCTTCGTGGTCGTTCGCGGCAGCAATCCGCTCTGCAATCCCGATTGCCCGGAATGGATCTCGGCCGAAGGCACGATCACCGCCTACACGCCGGAGCGGCTGCGTGACATGCTGGATAGCATTGGCGGGCGCAGGCTGCCCCTGGTGATCAGCTCGCCGGGCGGCGACGTGCTTGGGGCGCTCGCGGCTGGCCGGCTGATCCGCGAGCACAAGCTCGACGTCGCCATTGCCCGGACCGATTTCGTCGGCTGCGATTTGGCGGCGCTGGATTGCGCGGCCGACAGCGAGGCTCGCGCCGGATTGACCGTCGATGCCGACGGCGTGTGCGATTCAGCCTGCGCGATCCTGCTTGCCGGCGGTGTCCGCCGGCTTGTCGGTCCGCGGGCACGGCTCAGCGTGCATTCGCTGGGGATGGAGAAAGAGGTCAAGACCTACCTCGAAGACATGGCGATCGGGAGCGGCCTGTTCGCTGCGATGCAGTCCGTGCTCTATTCGAGCCATCGCCAGCTTGAGCCGGACATGATGCTGAAGGTCGGGCTGACGACTGGACCGCAATCGGTCGACGCGCTGACCGGCGCCACCATCTGCGGCGTCATACCGAAGCCTGACAACTGCCGCGTGGCACCGTCGCCAAACGCCCAGGCAGAGGCGCCCGCCAAATTATAGGCGTGAACTGGCCATCGAGGCAGGTTGAGCCGTCTTCGATCTTTCCGCTATCGTCCGCGGCAAGCGACAGGCGAGGATCGATGATGGACGAGGATATTCCGACGCTGTTCGAATGGGCCGGCGGCGCCGAAGCGCTCAGCCGCCTGACGCAGACCTTCTACGACAAGGTGGCGCGCGATCCGATCGTCGGCCCGGTGTTCAGGCACATGTCGCCGGACCATCCCGCCCATGTCGCGGCCTTTATCGGCGAGGTGTTCGGCGGACCGAAGACCTACAGCGAAAAGCATGGCGGCCACCGCGAGATGGTGATGCACCATCTCGGCAAGCACCTGAGCGAGGAACAGCGGCGGTGCTGGATCAACCTTCTCGCCGACGCCGCCGACGAGGTCGGCCTGCCCGACGACCCCGAATTCCGCTCCGCCTTCATGGGCTATGTCGAATGGGGATCGCGGCTGGCGAAGATGAATTCCAATCTCGGCGAGACGTGCGATCCGGAAACGGAGCCGATGCCCGCCTGGGGCTGGGGCGTGCCCGGCGGGCCTTACAAGCCGCCGGCGGGGAAATCGTAGCAGTGGAGCCTCGGAGCACGCTCGTTCGATGGCGGCAATGGCAGGGCCCTGGCATCGAACACCTTGTCCTGAGGCTGGATTCCGGCGGGATATCGGCCGAGTCCGTGGCGATCTCGGCCGACCATGCGCCGTTCGCCGTTCACTACCGCATTTCATGCGACCCTGACTGGCGCGCCAGGGAGATCGAGGTCGGCATTGTCGGTGGCGGGCGCTTCCGGCTCGAGACCGACGGCATCGGCAACTGGTCGAAGGACGGTGTTGCGATCCGGGACCTGACCGGGGCGCTCGACCCCGATCTCACTGTCACGCCCTTCACCAACACGCTGCCGATCCGCCGGCTGCGGCTGAAGCTTGGCGAAAGCGCCGAGATTGCCGCAGCCTTCATCGAACTCCCGGAACTGACCATCGTCAAAAGCCCGCAGCGCTACACGTGCCTCGACGAAGGCAGACGCTATCTCTACGAGTCGCTGAAGAGTGGCTTCCGGCGGGAAATCGAGGTCGATCAGGAGGGGCTGGTGACCACCTATCCGGATTTCTGGCAAAGGATCTGATCCGGCCGTTGCGACGCGCTCTGCAAGATGCGGAATATCTGCAAATCTCTGCAAAAATGGCGCCACGATGGGATTGCAGGTTGGAGCATCCGAAACGGGCTTGCCACGTGATGCTCATTGCTCATCTGCCATCGGGTTACATTCTGGGGAGCTTCGCGCGCAGACAATGGCGCGAAATGTCCGGCGTCGTGACGGCTGCGATGATCGGCAGTGTGATTCCCGACGTTGACATGCTGTACTTCCACTTCATCGACGGTGGACACATCCACCACCACGCCTACATCACGCACTGGCCATTGTTTTGGGCCGCAACCGGAATATTGAGCCTATCCGCCGCCAGACTGCTCGGCTGGCCCCGTCCGGCGCTGATCGGCATCTTCTTCGCGGGTGCCATGCTGCATATGGTCCTGGACACGGTGGCGTCGCCCATATCGTGGCTGATGCCATTTGATCGGCACGCCTTCGAATTCGTGGCGGTTCCCGCCACCTATGGCAATTGGGTCTTGAGTTTCGTCCTGCACTGGAATTTTGGGCTCGAACTTCTCATCTGCGCCTGGGCGTTGTGGCTTGTCTCTGCGCGATCGGCGGCCCGGATCGCCGCGCCT
Source organism: Mesorhizobium sp. M4B.F.Ca.ET.089.01.1.1 (assembly GCF_004022605.1). Classification (NCBI taxonomy): domain Bacteria; kingdom Pseudomonadati; phylum Pseudomonadota; class Alphaproteobacteria; order Hyphomicrobiales; family Phyllobacteriaceae; genus Mesorhizobium; species Mesorhizobium sp. M4B.F.Ca.ET.089.01.1.1. Next base: position 1,283 of record NZ_RZOS01000202.1, on the reverse strand, counting down.
CAAAAGGGCACTTGAGTTCTCATCCGCTTTATGAAATAGCAGCGCGCGTGTACGGGCATAGCTCAGTTGGTAGAGCGGCGGTCTCCAAAACCGCAGGTCGTAGGTTCGAGCCCTGCTGCCCGTGCCATTTTCCCGAAATGGCCGATTTCAATATCGTCGATGGCCCACTAGGTCCTTGAAAACCCATGGGTGGCTTGCCATATGGCGATAATTCGGGCATAAGGCGCGCATAGCCGGGACGGAACGACTGGATGGTTCCGAGGCGGCGTTTGGCCATAAAGCGGACACTTGCCACTTGCGTGGATCAAGAATCGGTTTTATGTAGACAGAACAGACACGCGACGCGTGGAGCTGGGAAGCCGGCTTTACGCGTCCGATTTGCATGGGCGAAATGGATGCGCTGATTCGGCGCCGACATGAGGCCCAGGCGGCACGTCCCGGCCTGCGGGATCATCCAGGAGACCCGGCCAACGGGTCTTGAAGACAGAGCGGCATATGGCTTCGAAAACCACAAATCCTTTCACCTTTCTCCAGCAGGTTCGCTCGGAGACCGCCAAGGTGACCTGGCCGTCGCGTCGCGAAACGATGATCTCGACGGTGATGGTCCTGGTTTTCGCGGTCATCGCGATGATCTTTTTCTTCACCGCCGACATAGCCATGGGCTATGCGATCGAGTTCATTCTGGGCCTCGGACGTTAAGTTCGGCGATTACGGAGACGTCGTGAAATGACTGCGCGCTGGTACATTGTCCACGCCTATTCGAACTTCGAGAAGAAGGTCGCCGAGGACATCGAGAACAAGGCCAAGCAGAAGGGCCTGTCCGGCGAGATCGAGCAGATCGTGGTGCCGACCGAGAAGGTCGTCGAGATACGCCGTGGCCGCAAGGTCGACGCCGAGCGCAAGTTCTTCCCGGGCTATGTGCTGTTGAAGGCCAACCTGACCGACGCTGTGTTCTCGCTGGTCAAGAACACGCCGAAGGTGACCGGTTTCCTGGGCGACTCCAAGCCCGTGCCGATCACCGAGACCGAGGCGCAGCGCATCCTGAACCAGGTGCAGGAAGGCGTCGAGCGGCCGAAGCCTTCGGTGACTTTCGAGATCGGCGAGGCGATCCGCGTCTCGGATGGTCCGTTCGCATCGTTCAACGGTTTCGTCCAGGAAGTGGACGAGGAGCGGGCGCGGCTCAAGGTGGAAGTTTCGATCTTCGGGCGCGCGGTGCCCGTCGATCTGGAATTCGGACAGGTCGAAAAGGGCTGATCCGAATACCCGCGCCGAAAGGCGTCGGG
>NZ_RZOS01000201.1:0-9914 GCF_004022605.1 Mesorhizobium sp. M4B.F.Ca.ET.089.01.1.1 | reverse complement strand
TCCACCGCGCCGGGCGGCGGCTCCGGCATGGCGAAGTCGGCGTCGGTCTTGGCGCTCATCACGAAGGAGCCGTCGGGCTTGATCAGCGCCGCATGCGCGAGCGAACGGCCAACCGCTTCCTTGTTCATCAGATCGAGGAAGCCTGTGCGGTCGAGGCCATAGAGCGTGCGCGAGGCATCGAGGTCATAGGCCATCGACAGCGTCGTGCCCTGCAGGTTGCGCGCGTTCTCCTGTACATAGGCGTCGGCGATCGACAGCGACGAATTGACGATCGTCTTGGTGCGGATCTCGAACCAGCGGTCGAGGCCGATGTCGAGCGTGATCGAGGCGATGATGGCCACCATGATGGCAGGAATGGCGGCGACCAGCGCGAACATCGCCACGATGCGCACATGCAGCCGCGACGCCGCCTTGCCGTGCTTGCGCGCCATCACAATACGGTGAACCTCGCGGCCGATAAGCGCAATCAGGAACAGGACGAAGACGGCATTGAGCGCGATCAGCGCCAGCGTGGCCCTTGCGTCAGGCGTGATCGGCGTGGCGCCGACGAGAATCGCAAAGGAGATCGCCGCCGTGATCAACGCGCCGGCAATCGCCGTCACGCCAGGCAGCGCCAGAAGCCGGCGCCTGTCCTCTGCGCCGGGCTTGCTGAAAAGCGGTTCGTTCAGTGTCGGGGCCTGGGAAGCCATATCGCCGTCTAAGAGTCAGTGATTGCGTCGGATGTATGCAACGCATTGTGGCGATTATGCAACAAGTGTGGCCGAGACGGAAATCTTTCCCCGGCTCATTGCCCTTTCAGGGCGATTTTAGACCTGCCTGGAGGACTTGTAGACGTTGACGCCGAGCTCGCGGATCTTCTTGCGCAGCGTGTTGCGGTTGAGCCCGAGCAGCTCCGCCGCCTTGATCTGGTTGCCGCGCGTCGCCGTCATCGAGGCCAGCACCAGCGGATACTCGACCTCGGCGAGGATGCGCTGGTAGAGGCCGGCTGGCGGCAGGTCGCCGGCGAAGGAGGCGAAATAGCGCTGCAGGAAATGCTCCACCGCCTGGCCGATGGAGAGATCGTCGGGAATGAGTGCGCCGCCGCCGGGGACGACCGGCCGCTCGCCTGTCTTGAGTTCGGCCTCGATGATCTCGGCCGAAATCTCATCCTGCGAATAGAGCGCTGCCAGTCTGCGCACCAGGTTTTCCAGCTCGCGCACATTGCCGGGCCACGGGTAACGCTTCATCAGCTCGATGCCGCCGGAGGAAATGCGCTTTGTCTGCAGCCCCTCGCTGGCGCCCTGCTTGAAGAAATGCCGCACCAGGTCGGGAATGTCCTCGGAGCGTTCGCGCAGCGCCGGCAACCGCAGCGGCACGACATTGAGGCGATAGAACAGGTCCTCGCGGAACAGCCCCTGGTTGATCAGCGCGCGCAGATCCTTGTTGGTGGCGGCAACGATGCGCACGTCGGTCTTGATCGGCGTGCGGCCGCCAACCGTCGTGTATTCGCCCTGCTGCAGCACGCGCAGCAGGCGCGTCTGCGCCTCCATCGGCATGTCGCCGATCTCGTCCAGGAACAACGTGCCGCCCTCGGCCTGCTCGAAGCGGCCGGTGGAGCGGTTCTGCGCGCCGGTGAAGGCGCCCTTCTCATGGCCGAACAGTTCCGATTCGATCAGGTCGCGCGGGATCGCCGCCATGTTGATGGCCACGAACGGGCCGCCGCGACGGCGGCCATATTCGTGCAGCGCGCGGGCCACCAGCTCCTTGCCGGTGCCGGACTCGCCACTGATCATCACTGTCAGGTCGGTCTGCATCATCCGCGCCAGCATGCGGTAGATGTCCTGCATGGCGGCCGAGCGGCCGACCAGCGGCATCGTCTCCGGCTGGTCGTCGGCGCGCGCGTCGAGCTTCGGCCGTCGCGGCTCGGCCAGGGCCCGGTTGACGATGTTGAGCAGCTCGGTCAGGTCGAACGGCTTCGGCAGATATTCATAAGCGCCGGTCTCGGAGGCGCGGATGGCGGTCATGAACGTGTTTTGCGCGCTCATCACGATGACCGGCAGCTCGGGCCGCGCCTTCTTGATGCGCGGCAGCATGTCGAAGGCGTTCTCGTCGGGCATCACCACATCGGTGATGACCAGGTCGCCCTCGCCCGCCGCCACCCAGCGCCACAGCGTCGAGGCGTTCGAGGTGACGCGCACCTCATGGCCGACGCGCGACAGCGCCTGGTTGAGCACGGTGCGGATGGCCGCATCGTCGTCGGCGACCAGAATATTGCCGCGTGCGGTCATGTGCGGTCCCCTTCAGCTTCTTCTTCGACGCCGTGCGCGGTTTCCTTCCAGGCCGGCATCAGGATGCGGAAGGTGGTTCCGCGCGGCGTCGAATCGCATTCGATGATGCCGCCATGTTCGCCGACGATCTTGGCCACCAGCGCCAGACCAAGGCCCGAGCCGTTCGGTTTGGTGGTGATGAAAGGGTCGAACAGGATCGGCAGTATGTCCTCCGAAACGCCTGGACCATTGTCGCGCACGCAGAATTCCAGCGGCAGGGAGACGCGGTCCTGCGTTCCCGGCACCGAGACGCGGATGCCCGGCCGGAAAGCGGTCGACAGCGAGATCTCGCCCTGCGGGTCCGAGCCGATCGCCTCGGCGGCGTTCTTGACCAGGTTGAGGAATACCTGGATCAGCTGGTCGCGGTTGGCGAAGACCGGAGGCAACGATGGATCGTATTCCTCCAAGATCTTGATCCGCTTGGCAAAACCGTTCTTGGAAATTGCCTTCACGTGGTCGAGCACGACATGGATGTTGACGGGGTAGCGGTCGATCGGCCGCTCGTCCGAAAACACCTCCATGCGGTCGACGAGGGAGACGATGCGATCGGTCTCGTCGGTGATCAGCCGGGTCAGCGCACGGTCCTCGTCGGAGGCCGAGAGCTCGAGGAGCTGGGCGGCGCCACGGATACCGGACAGCGGGTTCTTGATCTCATGCGCCAGCATGGCGGCAAGGCCGGTGACCGAGCGGGCAGCCCCGCGATGCGTCATCTGCCGGTCGATCTTGTCGGCCATCGACCGTTCCTGGAACATCACCACCACGGAACCGGGGAACTCCGGCACCGGCGCGACATAGAGGTCGACCATCTTTTCGATGCCGAGGCGCGGCGACGAGACATCGACCCGGTATTCGTTGACCGGCGCCAGCCGCTCGCGGACCTGGTCGACAAGCGTCAGCAGCGGGCTGCCGAAGGGCACCAGCTTCGGCAGCGTGTTGCGGGCAAGCATGGTGGCGCTGGAGCGGAAGAAATCCTCCGCGTCGGCATTGGCGAAGGTGATGAAGCCTTGGGGATCGACCATGATCACCGGCCGGCGGATGGTGTTGAGTACGATGTTTGCGGCGTCCGCCATGTCGGGGCTCTTCGGGGCGGTCGCCTTCATGCCGCGCTCCGCAGATTCGTTGCCCCAGCAATATCGGCAAATGCCTGGCGCAGTCCGCCAACGATCTCGTCCGGCACGAAAGACGTGAGGATACGCTTGCGCAGCTCCGGCGAAACACCGGCCGCGTGGCGGTCGAGATACCAGCCGAGATGCTTGCGCGCCTGGCGCAACCCGCTTTCGATCCCGTAGAGCGACAGCATGTCCGCGTGGTGGGCGATGATGTAGTCGGCCAAAGCCTGCGGGCCTGCGGGAACGCCGGACATTGTTTCGCCAGCGGCCGAGGCAGCGATACTGCCCGCGATCCACGGTGCGCCATAATGCGCACGTCCGATCATCACCGCGTCGGCGCCCGATTGCTCGAGGATGACGGCCGCTTCCGCCGGCGATCCGACATCGCCGTTGGCGACGACCGGGATCGAGACGGCTTCCTTGACGCGCGCGATGGCGCGCCAGTCGGCCTTGCCCTGGTAGAACTGGCAGCGTGTGCGGCCATGGACCGTCACCATCCTCACCCCGGCCTGTTGGGCGCGGCGCGCCAGCATCGGCGCGTTGAGGGCGCTCTCGTCCCAGCCGAGACGCATCTTCACAGTCACCGGCACCTCAACGGCGCCGACAACCGCCTCGATCAGCGATAGCGCGTGGTCGAGATCGCGCATCAATGCCGAGCCGGCATAACCGCCCGTCACCTTCTTGGCCGGGCAGCCCATGTTGATGTCGATGATATCGGCGCCCTCGCCCGCGGCGATCCGCGCGCCTTCGGCCATATGCGCAGCCTCGCGGCCGGCAAGCTGGACCATGTGTACCGGCAGACCGGAATGGCGGATGCGCAGGTCGCAGCCAGCCCTGCCCTTCGCCAGCTCACCGCTGGCCACCATCTCCGACACGACCAGTCCGGCGCCATGCCGATGCGCGCGCTGGCGGAACGGCTCGTCGGTTATCCCCGACATCGGCGCCAGGAAGACGCGATTGCGGATACTCACGCCGCCAATATCGAGCGGCAAGGCCAATTTGGTCAATTCGGGCATGCACAAAAACCAAGCATATCGGATTTCTGCACATTCTCTAGCCAGAAGCAAGTCGATGTGCAACGCGCAATGACGTCACATTAAGGCGCATTTGGGAAATAGCCGGGCATCGGCTTGTCCCGCGGGCCAAAGCACCGTGCGTCCTGCGGGATGCGTAAAGGACGCCCTGGAATTCATATTTGAAGCACGATCTTTTCCGAAAACCGATTACACTTTTCGGGATCGTGCGCTAAGCCAAACCGCAATGACGGACGCAAGTAAAAATCAGAGTTTGGACGACAAGGTCGCGGTGGTAATCGTCGCGGCCGGCCGTGGCGCGCGCGCCGGGCAGGCCAATGGACCGAAGCAGTATCAGCGGATCGGTGGCCGCGCCGTCATCGCCCACACGCTGGAGACGTTCCTGGCGCATCCGAGGACCGGTCCGGTCATCGTCGCCATCCACGCCGACGACGGCGAGCTCTTCCGCAACGCCGCCGGCGCCAGCGCCGATCGCGTCCTTGCGGTCACGGGCGGAGATTCGCGCCAGGCCTCGGTGCGGCTGGGCCTGCTGGCGCTCAGGGACAGCGCGCCGGGCCGGGTGCTCGTCCATGACGCCGTGCGTCCCTTCGTCGACGCGACCCTGATCGACCGCACGATCGACGCCATCGGCGAGCGGCAGGGCGCGCTGCCTGCTTTGCCGGTTGCCGACACGCTGAAGCGCGAATCGGCGGCCGGTATGATCGAGGAGACCGTGTCGAGGAACGGGCTGCATGCCGCGCAGACGCCGCAGGGCTTTCCCTTCTGGCCGCTTCTTGCCGCGCATGAGAAGGCCCATCATCTCGGCAAGGCCGATTTCACCGACGATGCGGCGATCGCCGAATGGGCGCACATACCGGTGAAACTTGTCCCGGGATCACCGGACAACATCAAACTCACCTGGGCAAGGGATATTGCAATGGCCGACCAGCGGCTTTCCGGTGAACGGCCGCGCTTTCCGGATATCCGCACCGGCAACGGCTACGACGTGCACGCCTTCGAACCGGGCGATCATGTCACGCTCTGCGGCGTCGCCATTCCGCACGACAGAAAGCTGTCCGGCCATTCGGATGCCGATGTCGGCCTTCACGCCCTCACCGACGCGCTGCTCGCCACCTGCGGCGCCGGCGACATCGGCACGCACTTCCCGCCGTCGGATCCGCAGTGGAAAGGCGCCGCCTCGAAGATCTTCGTCGAACATGCGGCCAAGCTGGTGCGCGGGCGCGGCGGACGCATCGCCAATGCCGACATCACTCTGATCTGCGAGGCGCCGCGCGTCGGCCCGCACCGCGAGGCGATGACGGCTGCGCTCGCCGGAAATGCCGAGCATAGCGGCGAGCGCATCTCGATCAAGGCAACCACCAATGAGAAGCTTGGCTTCGTCGGCCGCCAGGAAGGCATAGCCGCGATCGCCACCGCCAGCGTCGTCTTTCCAGGTGAGGTCCCCGAATGAGCAACGCCGAACTCGCGAACGCCGTGCTCCTGGCCTGCCAGCAGCGCGGCATCATGCTGGCGACGGCGGAAAGCTGCACCGGCGGCCTGATCATCGCCGCGCTCACCGACATTGCCGGTTCCTCCGCCGTGGTCGACCGCGGCTTCATCACCTATTCCAACGAATCCAAGATGGACATGCTCGGCGTTTCCGCCGCAACGCTCGACGCGCATGGCGCCGTCTCACGCGAGACGGTGCTTGAAATGGCGGCGGGCGCGCTGGCGCATTCGCGGGCGAGCCTCTCGCTTGCCGTTACCGGCATTGCCGGCCCGAGCGGCGGTTCGGCCGACAAGCCGGTCGGCCTCGTCTGGTTCGGGCTTGCGTTGGCCGGCCAGCCGATCGTCGCCGAGCACCAACTGTTCGCCCACAAGGGGCGCGAGTTCATCCGCCACGAGACGGTGCGGCACGCGCTGGAACTGGGATTGCGGGCGCTGGACTAGCCCCCTCGTTCCGGTCAGGCCGTTCTTGCGCCGTAGATCTGGTCGGCGCGTTTTTCGAAGGCTTCGGCAAACATGCGGAAGGCGCGGTCGAACATCGTGCCCATCAGCGCGCCAAGAATGCGGCTCTTGAACTCGTAGTCGATGAAGAAGTGCACCTCGCAGCCGCTATCGGCCGGGTCGAAGCGCCAGATATTGCTGAGATATTTGAACGGGCCGTCGATGTATTTGACGTCGATGGCCTTCTCGTCGGGCTTCAGCAGCACCTGGGTGGTAAAGGTCTCGCGGATAGCCTTGTAACCTATACTCATGTCGGCAAGGAGGACGGTGCGGCCGTCGCGCTCCTTGCGCGAGCGCACGCTGAGCGCTTCGCACAGCGGCAGGAATTGCGGATAGGCCTCGACGTCGGCGACCAGCGCGAACATCTCCTGCGGCGTATGGGCGACGCGGCGGGTGGCTTCGAATTTCGGCATTCGGGGATTAGCTGGTCTTTTTGAGCTGCGCTTCACGCGCCGCGCGCAGCCTGGCGAAATCCTCGCCGGCATGATGCGAGGAGCGCGTCAGCGGACTCGACGCCATCAACAGGAAGCCCTTGGTCTTGCCGATCGTCTCGAAGGACTTGAATTCCTCCGGAGTGACGAAGCGGATGACCGGATGGTGCTTCTTCGACGGCTGCAGGTACTGGCCGATGGTCATGAAGTCGACATTGGCCGAGCGCAGGTCGTCCATCAGCTGCAGGATCTCGTTCCGCTCCTCGCCTAGACCGACCATGATGCCGGACTTGGTGAAGATCGACGGGTCGAGCTCCTTGACGCGCTGCAGCAGCCGGATCGAATGGAAATAGCGGGCGCCCGGCCGCACCGTCAGGTAGTTCGACGGCACGGTTTCCAGATTGTGGTTGAAGACGTCGGGCTTCGCCGCCACGACGATCTCCAGCGCGCCGTCCTTGCGCAGGAAGTCCGGCGTCAAGATCTCGATCGTGGTCGAGGGCGCGGCGGCGCGGATGGCGCGGATGACCTCGGCGAAATGCTGCGCGCCGCCATCGGCAAGATCGTCGCGGTCGACCGAGGTGATGACGACGTGGCTCAGCCCCATCTGCTTGACGGCATGCGCGACGCGCGCCGGCTCATCGGCATCCAGCGCGGTCGGGATGCCGGTGGCGACGTTGCAGAAGGCGCAGGCACGGGTGCAGATCTCGCCCATGATCATGAAGGTGGCGTGCTTCTTGTCCCAGCACTCGCCGATGTTGGGGCAGCCGGCTTCCTCGCACACAGTCACCAGCTTGTGCGACTTCACGATCTCGCGTGTCTCGGCGTAGCCCTTCGAGACCGGCGCCTTGACGCGGATCCAGTCGGGCTTGCGGAGCACCTCCTGGTCCGGCTTGTGCGCCTTTTCGGGGTGCCGCACGCGCGGCGCATTGGCGATCGTGTCGAGGACAGTGACCATTTCAAACCCGGTTGCTGCGCGATCGCCTGCCCGGCGCTCGCATTCCAACGTCACTTAGGACTTTTCGGCGCAAAGAAAAAGGCCACGCCGGCGCATGCCGCCACGGCCTTTTTCGCATAGCGGTATCGATGCCGGCTAACGGCGCACCAGCCGGCCAATAAAGATCAGCAGGCAGGCGCCGATGAAACCGGTGACCAGATAGGCGAACCAGCCGACGCCGAAAGACTGGAAATTGAGGGCTTGCAGGATTGCGTTCAGCACGACCGCGCCGACGATGCCCATAATGATGTTCATGAAGATGCCGGTGTTGCTCTTCATCACCATCTCGGCGAGCCAGCCCGCCAGACCGCCGATGATGATGGCTGCCAGCCAGCCCACGCCATTCACGTCCATATGCCAACTCCTCCTGTGACGGGTGAAAATGCATCCGGAAACGAACTGCCTTGCCGCCGAGTTCCCCAGGCTTTCGCAGGTGAGTCTCGGGCGGCCAATTTATCATGCGTTCAATGCGCGGCCATAGGCGTCGAGCACGCTTTCCTTCATCATCTCCGACAGGGTCGGGTGCGGGAAGATGGTGTGCATCAGCTCTTCCTCGGTGGTTTCGAGGTTCATCGCCACGACGAAACCCTGGATCAGCTCGGTCACTTCGGCGCCGACCATGTGCGCGCCGAGCAACTGGCCGGTCTTCTTGTCGAAGATCGTCTTGATGAAGCCCTGGTCCTCGCCGAGCGCGATCGCCTTGCCGTTGGCGCCGAACTGGAAGCGGCCGACGCGGATGTCCTTGCCTTCGGCCTTGGCCTTGGCTTCGGTCAGGCCGACCGAGGCGACCTGCGGGTTGCAATAGGTGCAGCCGGGGATCTTCTGCTTGTCGGTGGCATGAACGCCCGGGACATTGGCGATCTTCTCGATGCAGACGACGCCTTCATGCTCGGCCTTGTGGGCGAGCATGGGCGGTCCAGCGACGTCACCGATGGCGTAGATGCCGGGCACGTTGGTCTTGCCGTAACCGTCGACGACGACGCAGCCACGGTCGGTCTTCACACCCAGCGCCTCAAGGCCAAGATTTTCGATGTTGCCCTGCACGCCGACGGCCGAGATCATGCGGTCGGCGGTGATCTTCTCGACCTTGCCGTCCTTCATCTCGACATGCGCCGTCACCGAGTTGGCGCCCTTCTCGACCTTGGTCACCTTGGCTTCGAGGATGATCTTCATGCCTTGCTTCTCGAACTGCTTCTGCGCGAACTTCGAGACCTCGGCATCCTCGACGGGCATCACCGCCGGCAGCAGCTCGACCACCGTCACCTCGGCGCCCATGGTGCGGTAGAAGGAGGCGAACTCGATGCCGATGGCGCCGGAACCCATCACCAGCAACGACTTCGGCATTTCCTTCGGCACCATGGCTTCGAAATAGGTCCAGATCAGCTTGCCGTCCGGCTCGATGCCGGGCAGCGCGCGCGGCCGCGCGCCGGTGGCAAGGATGATGTGCTTGGCGGTGTAGGTGCCCTCGCCCTTGACGCCTTTCGGCGCCGGCGGCTGCGGCTCCATCGGCTTCTTGGCCGTCTTGGAGACGACGATCTCGCCCGGCTTCGAAAGCTTGGCCTCGCCCCAGATGACGTCGACCTTGTTCTTCTTCATCAGGAAGGCGACGCCGCCATTGAGCCTCAGCGACACCTTGCGCGAGCGGTCGACGACCGCGGCGGTGTCGGCGCTGACCTTGCCGCCTTCGAGCTTCAGGCCGTAGTCCTTGAGGTGGTCCGAATAGTGCATGATCTCGGCCGAGCGCAGCAGCGCCTTGGTCGGGATGCAGCCCCAGTTGAGGCAGATGCCGCCGAGATGCTCGCGCTCGACGATCGCCGTCTTGAAGCCGAGCTGCGCGGAACGCACCGCCGTGACATAGCCGCCGGGGCCGGAGCCGATGATGATGACGTCGTAGGATTCAGCCACGGATTTCTCCCTGATTTCTAGAGTTCCAGCATCACGCGCACCAATGGTGCCAGCGCCTTGCCGATGTTTCGGGTGTTTTCGGCGTCGAGATGGACGCCGTCGAGCGGGGTGGTGACGGCGACGCTGCCGGCGTCGAAGAAGCCGCAGCC
>NZ_RZOS01000200.1:0-9973 GCF_004022605.1 Mesorhizobium sp. M4B.F.Ca.ET.089.01.1.1 | reverse complement strand
CAATAATAGCGATTTTGAAGCTCATCACCTTCACCTTGGTCCAATCGAATGCTAGGCAAGGAGCAGCAAGGGAGGATATGGCCGCACGCCAGGGCGTGCATGCCACTCAGGCCGGAAATCCGGCCTTTTCTCCTCCCGCCCGCTCCTCGACCGCGGGTCATTCCCGTTCTCTGGAGCTGGATTATGCGCTTATTCGTAGGCACGAACAGAGAAGGATTATGCTTTCGAGGGTAATTTTGTGCTGCAGGACCTGATCGCCAACGGCCCATCGATGCGGACGGTCTCGCTGCCGCGCGGCCGCCAGCGCCTCCATGCCATGCCGACCAGCACCGGCTATGAGGTGCGCGAGGACGAAACCTATGACTGGGACGGGCGAAAGCGCGGCCAGACCCCGTTCACCGTCCTCCAGCACACGATCGGCGGCACCGGGCAATTACGCTACGAGAGCCGCAACTACCGCCTGCAGGCGAACGACACGCTGCTGGTGCTGGTGCCGCACAACCATCGCTACTGGCTGGCCAAGGGTGATCGCTGGGAATATTTCTGGATCTCGATGAACGGCGAGGAGGCGCTGCGCATCCACAAATCGATCCTAAGCGTCTCGGGCCCTGTGTTTCGGTTGCAGCCAACGACGATCGACCATCTTGCCGACTGCAGCCTGCGCCTCATCGCGGGAGCCGGTTCGCCGGGTGCCGCTTCCGCCGTCGCCTACGAAGCTGCCATGGCCCTTTACGACGATGTTTTCGGGTCGCACGCCTTCGCGGAAAAACAAAGCGCCATGCAGCCGGTGATCGACCACATCAACGCCAATCTCGACAAGCCGCTGCCGGTGGCGGACCTCGTCCACATCAGTGGCCTCAGCCGCGCGCACTTCTCGCGCTGCTTCGCCGAGAGCGAGGGCATCCCGCCCGCCGAATTCGTCTTGCAGCAGCGGTTGCAGCGCGCGGCAAAACTGCTGACCAAAGCGGATTTCCTGCCGGTCAAGGAGGTCGCCGTCCTGTGCGGCTTCGAGGACGCGAATTACTTCTCCAAGGTTTTTCGCCGTTCCTACGGCACGACCCCGACGCAATTTCGCACCACTGGCATGTATGCCAGCCTCGGAAATCATCGCTGACCCGGTTGCCGGTTGCTCAGCGCCGCCTGCGGTCGATCGCGGTCGAAGCGGTGCTCACCGGATCGGCCGCCGCGAAGGCGGCCTCGAGCTGCAAGGGCGAGCGCTGCTCGGTGCGCTTCCAGGCAACATACTCGGCAATGCCGAAGCGCGGCCGCCGTGGCACCGTCTTCACCACCGGCATGCTGAAGCCGTCGCGGAATTTCTGCCAGCGCTGGCCGAGCACCGAGACCATTTCCTCGAAGGTCGGCGGCGTCGCGACATCGGCATAGGTGATGGTGAATTTGCCGGCGAGCCCGGCCTCGCGCGAGACCGGCACCGGGATCGAGGCGAGATAATCTGACGGCACGTCGATCAGGCCGCCAAAGGCCCATTGCTGGCGCAACCGGTCGGCATTCATCGGTGCGACGGAGACGTCGATGTCGTTGGGCGTGCCCGGCACGCGGTAGGGGCATTTTAGGCGGCCGCAATTGGTGTGCGCCGAAAACTGCCAGAGCGCGTAGCCCTGCCAGTTGCCCATCGGAAAATGCACCTCGATGTCGGGCTTGTAGCGCGCATACCAGAGCGGCAGCCGCGACAGGAGCCGGTACTGATAGCGGTTGTCGGCAATGAATTGCGCAGTCCTGCCGTTGGTGTAGAGCACCGGGAAGCGGCCAAGGCGCCGATGCACCTGGCGCACGAACTCCTCGGCATCCTCCAGCGACATCCACTGCGTCGGATCGTTGCCTTCGATATCGAGGGCAACGAGGTCGTCTGGCGCCGGTTCGGCGAAATCGATGAAGTTATTGGCCTGCTCGACCGGGTTGCCGGGGCGGGCAAGGTGATAGGCGCCCCATTTCAGGCCGAGCGCCTTGGCCACCACCTTGCGCGTCTGAAACAGTTCGCGCGTCACCGCGAAGCGCTTCCACAACGCCTTGCAGAGCCGGAACTCGGTCTCGTCGCCCGAACAGAAATAGGCCGGCGGCAGCCCGTCGGAGGCCTTGTTGATGAAACCGACGATGCGCTTGTCGGTGGCAAGCTCGGCCCAGTCGATGGAATTGTATTCGTAGGCGTCGATGACCAGCGCGCGGTCAGCGTTCTTCCACGGCTCGGAGAAATCCGAGGCCTGTGCCGCCGTGCCGAGCACCATCGCAGCCGCGAGAAGTGCCAGGCGGCGAAGAGGGCGCGCCGGCTCTTTCAATCAGGGTTGTCCCCACTGACAAGAGGGTATGCTGAACCGCTATGGTTAAGGAAGTGCTTTCAAAACCAATGAGACTCTTTGCGGCAAAAGCGCGACGAAACATGAACGGATCGGGCGCCGGCTGCTGCGACGTGTCGTTGCGACTGCAAAATCCACGTGACAAAGTTTGACGTTTACGTAAAAAGAAGATCGGAGGCCGCCCAAAGGCGGATGGTTTTGCATCGGCCCGGGTCCTACGATCAAGTGGCTGAGGCAGCGGAGGAGCAAGCGGCATGTATAAGGCACCCGTCGAGGACATTTCGTTCACGCTGAAGCATGTCGCCGGTCTCAAGCCTGCGCTGGACGCCGGCACGTTCGGCGATCTCGGCGAGGATATTGTCGACGCCATCCTGGCCGAAGCCGGCCGCTTCGCCAGCGAGGAGGTGGCGCCGCTCTACAAGATCGGCGACGAGCATGGCGCGGTGCTGCGGGATGCGGCCGTCACCATGCCCCCCGGCTGGAAGGAACTCTACCGGCGCTGGATCGACGGCGGCTGGAACGCGCTGTCAGGGCCGGAGGAATTTGGCGGCCAGGGCCTGCCGACCATGCTGGCCGTCGCCGCGCTCGAAATGTGGAACTCCGCCGCCATGGCTTTCGGCATCGGCCCGACGCTGAGCATGGGCGCGGTCGAGGCGCTCGACAAGCACGCCTCCGAGGCACTGAAGGAAAAATATCTGGCCAAGCTCGTTTCCGGCGAGTGGATGGGCACGATGAACCTGACCGAGCCGCAGGCGGGTTCCGACCTCGCCGCGCTGCGCACGCGCGCCGAACCTGTCGGTGACGGCACCTACCGCATCTTCGGCCAGAAGATATTCATCACCTATGGCGAGCACGATTTCACCGACAACATAGTCCATCTGGTGCTGGCGCGGCTGTCCGACGCGCCGGCCGGCACGCGAGGCATTTCGCTGTTCCTGGTGCCGAAATTCCTGGTCGGCGACGATGGCGCTCTCGGCGCCCGCAATGACGTTTTCTGCTCCGGCCTCGAGCACAAGCTCGGCATCCACGCCTCGCCGACCTGCACCATGATCTATGGCGACGGTTTTCAGGGCACGACTCCCGGTGCCATCGGCTGGCTGATCGGCGAGGAGAACAAGGGCCTGGCCTGCATGTTCACCATGATGAACAATGCGAGGCTTGCCGTCGGCATGCAAGGCGTTGCGGTGGCCGAGACAGCGACGCAGAAAGCGATCGCCTACGCCAACGAGCGTCGCCAGGGCAAGGCGTCGGACTATTCACGCTCCGGCATGGCGCCGATCGTCCATCACCCCGACGTGCAGCGCAATCTGCTCACCATGAAGGCGCTGACCCAGATCGCGCGCGCTATCAGCTATTCTTGCGCCCATGCCCTCGACCGCGCTCGCGTCGGCGAAGGTGAGGCCGCCGCCAATTGGCGCGATCGCGCCAACCTTTTGACGCCGCTGGCAAAAGCCTTTTCGACCGATGTCGGCGTCGAGGTCGCCTCATTGGGCGTCCAGGTGCATGGCGGCATGGGCTTCATCGAGGAGACGGGCGCGGCCGCGCTCTACCGTGACGCCCGCATCGCGCCGATCTACGAGGGTACCAATGGCATCCAGGCGATCGACCTGGTGGCGCGCAAGCTGCCGCTCGGCGGCGGCGAACATGTGCATCAATACATCGGCGAGTTGAAAGCGATGGCGGACGCGGTGCGTACGTCCAACATCGAAGGCTTCGGCCGCACCGCGGACAATCTCGATAGGGCGCTCACCGATCTCGACGAGGCGACACGCTTCCTGCAGACGCTGATGGCCGATGGCAAGGCTGATGCCGCCATGGCCGGGGCCACGCCTTATCTGCGGCTGATCTCGCTCGCCGCCGGCGGCGCCTATCTGGCGCAGGGCGGGCTTGCCGATCGCGGCCGCATCGCGCTCTGCCGCTTCTTTGCCGAAAACCTGCTCGGCGAGACGCGCGCCTTGAAGGAGCGCGTCATCGACGGGTCCGAAAGCCTCGCCGCCGCAGGCAAGGCACTGATTTCCGCCTAGAACATCCTGACATGCGAAGGAACTGACCGTGACAGACCACATCCTCGTCGAGCGTCAGAGCGCCGTGCAGATCATCCGCATGAACCGGCCTGACAAGAAGAACGCGCTGACCCGCGCCATGTATGCGAAGATGTCGGCAGCCCTGGCCGAGGGCGACGCCGATCCGGCGGTGCGCGTGCATGTCTTCCTCGGCGTGCCCGGCGCCTTTTCTTCCGGCAATGACCTTGCCGACTTCCTGGTCATCGCCACCGGCGGCGAAGGCGGCACCGAGGTCTGGGATTTCCTGATGGCGCTGGCCAAGGTGGAAAAGCCGATGGTGTCGGGCGTCGACGGCATCGCGGTCGGCATCGGCACCACGCTCAACCTCCATTGTGACCTGACCTTCGCCACACCGCGCACCATCTTCCGCAC
Source organism: Mesorhizobium sp. M4B.F.Ca.ET.089.01.1.1 (assembly GCF_004022605.1). Taxonomy (NCBI): domain Bacteria; kingdom Pseudomonadati; phylum Pseudomonadota; class Alphaproteobacteria; order Hyphomicrobiales; family Phyllobacteriaceae; genus Mesorhizobium; species Mesorhizobium sp. M4B.F.Ca.ET.089.01.1.1. The sequence goes on along the minus strand of NZ_RZOS01000200.1, from coordinate 5,229 downwards.
GCCTTTCGTCGACCTCGGCCTGGTGCCTGAGGCGGGCTCCAGCCTGCTCGCGCCGCGGATCCTCGGCCAGCAGGGCGCCTTCGCCCTGCTCGGTCTCGGCGAAGCTTTCTCCGCCGAGCGCGCGAAAGCCGCCGGCCTGATCTACGACGTCGTCGAGGAAGGCGCGTTGGAAGCCGCGGTTCTGGCTGCTGCCAACGAGATCGCCGCCAAGCCGCCGCAGGCGCTGAAGATCGCGCGCGACCTGATGCGCGGCTCGCGCGACGATCTCGTCGCCCGCATCAAGGTCGAAAGCGAGCATTTCCGCGAGCGCCTGAAATCCGACGAAGCGCGCGCCGCGCTCACCGCCTTCATGACGCGCAAGAAAGCGAGCTGATCCACGACACTGTCAGGTTGTGGCAGCTTCGCGCGAAACTCGCGTTAAACGCGATTTTTGATCTGTACACCGCGGTTCTCGCGTCCTATCCCACGAACCGACGGGGCGGGGGCCTGGTCGGTGGAGAGGGCATGGCCCGCAACATCGCTGCCAAGACGCAACCTTCCGAAACGATCTGGGGCATGCATTTGACGGATTGAGCGTCCGACATGTTTGCCGATGCCGCAAAGCCGCTGGTGCTGACCCTGAAACTCTGGTGGCGCTTCTGGCCGCAACTGGTCGCCATGGTGCTGCTGGGCATCGTGTTCGGTGACCTGTTCATGCAGATCGCCGCGCGCGCCGCCTTCCTGAACCACATGGCGGGGCTTGCGCTGCTGACGTTGGTCGCCCTGACGCAGCTCACTGTCACCGTCGCCATGTTCCAGACGCTGCTGCCTGCCCTGCCGGCGACACGTGCCGCGCAGCAGGCGGCACGCAGCGAAGCGTCCGGCGAGGTGCGCGGCGGAGGCGCGCGGCTGGCGCGCATGGTCACCGTCGCGCTGCTGCCGTTCTTCGCCTACTACGCGGCCTGGGGGTTCCTGGGCGACACGGTGCGGCAATATTCGCGTGTCACGCTCGACATGGCGCCGTTCGGCGAAAGCGCGGGGAACGTGCTCGATGTGCTGGATTCGCGATGGCTTGTCCTGTCCGTCGCGATCTCATGGTTGATCCGGCGCTTCGCCAACGCAATGCAGAAGCGCGGCGAGGCGCGCTCCTTCTGGCAGATCGTCGTGGTGATCTGCGAGACAAACTGGATCTTCATCGGTCTCTACGTCATCTCGCGCTGGAAGGACGACGTCGTCGGCTGGTTCATGAGCCGCAACATCTTTTCCGTCCTGCAGGCCGCGGCGGACGGCATGGCCAGTCCCATCGCAAGCGCCTTCGCCGATCCCATGGTTCCCGTCGAGGTCACGTCCGTCGACACGACGGCCAGGCTGGTGAACCTGTTCTTCTACATGCTGCTGCCGGTGATCTGGCTGGTGCTGGCCGCGCTCATCTACGGCTACGACGTGCGTGACGACAAGGAACTGATGCGCGCGCATCAGCGCGTCGAACGCCTGGGCGCGCGCTACAGCACCATTCCGAAATTCCTTCGCGATTTCGTCGAACACTTCATCAGCGGCTATCGCTCGCGCTATCTGCCGATCGCCAACGGTGTGCGCATCACGCTGAGCTCGGGCGTTGTGCTGGTCGTCACGCTGATCGTCGGCTACCGGCTGGTCGACTGGCTTGCCGCCTGGGCGTGGCTGGGCACGACGCGCCTCATCGGCCCGCATGAGCTCGACACCTGGCAGGTTCTCTCGCATGGCGTTTCCTTGCTGTTCGGCAGTCCGTTCCAGGACTCATCGACCGGCATCCTCGTCGAGCCGCTGCGCATCTGTTTCCTCGCCGCGATCCTCGAAACCGCATTCGCGTTGCCGAAGCGCCAGACCAGTGGAGGCGCGCAGCCCACCGGTCCGAAAGGCGCGGCGGAAGTCGAGGCGCAAAATGCTTGAGGCCGCCCGCTCGCGTCTGAAAGCCTGGATCGTTGCCGGTATCGGCACCGCGGCGGCGATTGCCGTTGCCGGTGTCCTGGGCGCCTTCGGCGCAAGGCACGAGCCGATGCCCGTTCTGGCGCAAACCAGTCGGATCGAAACCGGCCAGTGGCTGCTGCAACCATTGAAGGCCTACGTCACCGACGGGAAGCACGCTTATGGCGCGCCGGTCAAGCCTGGCGGGAAAGCGCTCGTCCTCGAAGTCGAAATGACCAACCGCACGGCAAAGTCCTCGAAGGACTATTTCGAGATCCTGCGAGCGAGCCAAACAGCGGCCGATGCCGCGACAAAGCCTTTCATCGTGCTGATGCGCGACGCGACGCTGTCGCCGGAACTGCATCCCGGCATGCCGGAGCGCATGGCCTACATCTGGGAAATGCAGCCTGGCGCGGTGTCGCCGACGAGCTTCGACCTGACGGTCATCGGCAAGACCTATAAGCAGCGTGACAACCTCTACGGGTTGCCCGGCTGGTTCAATCCGACGCCGATCGGCACGCTGACGCTTGCGGTCGGTGCCGGGCCGGACACGGCGCAGGTCCAGCCATGATGCGTAAGATGGCCAACGTCGTCCTGCTGCTCCTCGCGACCGCCCTCTGTTACGGCCTGCAAGTGTCGAAGCCGCACTATGCCGAACTGATCGGACCGATCCCGGCCTACGGCAAGCTGGGCGATGCGGTTGTCGGGCGCGGCTTCGAGGCGCGCGCCGCCAAGGTGGCTTTCGCGCGCAACCTGAAGGTCGACAGATATGGCCAGACCAAAGTGTTCACGACTGGCGGCATCTGGGCGGTGGTGACGGTCGAGTTTGCGGCAAGTGCGCAATCGACGACGGTGGCGGCCGCTTCCTGGCGCGGTCCTACGGGCCTCGCCTATGACCAGACCGAACGGCTGTCCTTTGCCGATGGCCTGCTTCCCGTGGCCATCGATCCCGGCCTGCCGAAAAAGGCGAGGCTGATCTTCGAAGTACGGCCGGACGAGGTGAGCAATGCCACATTGCTGATCTCCGAGAAACTGATGTCGGCGCTCGACTCGCAGGCCGAGATCTCGCTCGGACCGGTTGCTGCCGGAGCTGACGGTTTACCCGCCGAGACTGTCGACACGCTCGATCTGAAGCAGCCGATCTGAAGGGGATGGCGCCAAATGACGGCAAGGAGTCTGGATTGGGAGAGCGGGCAGGGCGAACGGAAATGGCGTCGCCGCAGCCTTTGGGCTCTCCTCCTGCTCGTTCCGCTGGCACTGACCGGGCAGGCCTATGACAGCGTCAAGACGCTGCTGGGCGGCGAGGATCTGTTTCCGCGCCAGGTCGCTTGGGGACAGAGCGCGCATTTCGGTGGCAGCGACTGGAAACTGACCGATCTGCGCGGCGCCTTCGGCATGTCGAACCTGCCGCCGGATTCGGTGCCGGTGCTAGCCGACTTCTCCGTAAAGGTTGGCGATCCCGATCTCCAGAAACTCTGGCTTGGGTGCAAGGTGATGCTGATCGATGCCGAAGGCAGGCGCTGGTCGCCGACATCGCTGGTGTCGCTGAAAGCACCGGGCGATGCCCACACCTGCGTGTCGGCGATCTTCTCCGGCGCCAGACGCGGCGATACGTTGAATTTGCGTGAGACGTTCCTGGTGCCGAGGCAGGCGACCAAGACGATACGCCCGGCGGTCGGTCTCGCCAGCGAGAGGCCGCATTTCCTGTTCTTCCAACGGGAGAAGGATTGATCTCCGGCGCATCCAGCTAGGGATAGAGCCGCGTCTTGTCCCAGCCGCCTTCCGCGTTGCGCGAGAAGACCAGCCGGTCATGCAGGCGGAACGGCCGGTCGTGCCAGAACTCGATCGACTGCGGCACGATGCGGAAGCCCGACCAGTGCTTAGGCCGAGGGATCTCGCCGATCGGGTAACGCGCGGTGTATTCGGCCACCGCCTTCTCCAGCGCGAAGCGGCTTTCCAGCGGCCGTGACTGTTTCGAGGCCCAGGCGCCGATGCGGCTGCCGCGCGGCCGCGTCGCGTAATAGGCGTCGGCCTCGGCGTCGCTGACGATCTCCACCGGGCCGCGCACGCGCACCTGCCGGCGCAGCGACTTCCAGTGGAAGCACATCGCCGCCTTCATGCTGCCTAGAATTTCGCGGCCCTTGGCGCTTTCGAAATTCGTGTAGAAGACGAAACCGCCTTCATCGAACCCTTTCAGCAGCACCATCCGCACGTCAGGCATGCCATCGGCATCGACGGTCGCCAGCGCCACGCCGTTGGGGTCGTTGGGCTCGCTCCTGGTCGCGTCCTCCAACCAGGCGGCAAACAGCCGGAACGGCTCCGCGGTTTCGGTAAAGTCACTCGTTGTTAACTCAGTTTCGCTCATAGTTTTCCAAATTCTTACCGTAGCCGGAGGACATTGCCTGTTGTCGCGCATCATGCAAGCTTTTGACAGCAGGCAAAGGGGCGTTATCGCTTCGGCCAGCGTCAGGCTGATGGTCGCGGCCATGGCCCTGCCGCTAGCCGCTTGCGGTGCCGGCGGCTTCAGCCTGGAGAAGGCGGAAATCGACCGCTCGATCGTCACCGCCAGCGCGCCTTCCTCGCCCGCCGCGCCGGCGAGCGGCGATGAGGACTCGGATCAGACCACCATCGGCAATGCTGTCTCGTCGGCCGACATCCTGGAACTTGGCGGCCAGGGGGTGCCATGGGCGAATGCCGGCACCGGGTCGCGCGGCTCGATCACTGAAATGGTCGAACTGAAGGACGCCGGCCTGACCTGCCGCCGCTTCACCGCCTCGCGCGAGAGTTTCGACGGCGTGTCGCTGTTCAAGGGCCAGCTCTGCATGGCCGCCGCCGGCGGCTGGCACATGCAGGAATTCAAGGCGCTCTGAATTCAGTCGCCGATCGCGTCTTGCGCCACTGGAATTTCTTCCTATGCGAGCGCATATAGGAAGCGACCATGAACTCATTTTCTCTTGCAGGCAGGATTAATGCGCGACCCCTATGAGGTGCTGGGCGTTGCCAGGAACGCATCGGCCAAGGACATAAAATCGGCGTACCGCAAGCTCGCCAAGAAGCATCATCCGGACCAGAATCCGAATGATCCCAAGGCGAAGGACCGTTTTGCCGCCGCCAACCAGGCCTACGAGATCGTCGGCGACGAGAAAAACCGCGCCGCATTCGATCGCGGTGAGATCGACGCCGACGGCAAGCCGAAATTCCAGGGTTTCGAGGGCGCTGCCGGCGGTGGCGACCCGTTCGCAGGCTTTCGCCGACAGCAAGGCCCGGGCGGCGCGCATTTCGAATTCCGCTCGGGCAGGCCGGGCG
>NZ_RZOS01000001.1:19250-58256 GCF_004022605.1 Mesorhizobium sp. M4B.F.Ca.ET.089.01.1.1 | reverse complement strand
CACCGCGCCGCAGAGTTGCCGGTCTGGCTGCACAGATACAATTGGCACCGTCCCCACGGGAGCCTAAAGTCCAAAACACCTATCAGTCGCCTCGCTCTAACCGAGGACAACCTGTTGAGGCTCCACAGCTAGCGATCCCACCAGTTGAGTTGCTCCAAGTCGGTGTCTAGCTTTCTACATTCTGTGTCCGACGCTGGACAAGAATGTTGCAATCCCGACCAGCAAGTCAGCGCAGGCGCCACCTGTTGCCCAGCAAACGGCAAGGATTATCGAAAGACGAATTCGGCACGGAGCTTGCACCAACGATTGCATGCAAATGCCGACAGCATCTCATGAACGGTCTCTCGATTCTGGCGCGGTTAAATCGCGGCCGGTTCCAGATCATGTCCCGCCCGAAATGGTGAGGGACTTCAGCCTGTTTACGTCGCCCGGCATGTTGCCGACCGCTAACGGGGATCCGCATGCAGCGGTTGCTTGCGTTCATGCCGGGCCTCCGATCTTTTATTCAACCAGCAACACGCGCGACGGTCGGGGTACCTGGGTCATCACTCGCGCGAGCGACCAGCGCCGGGTGCTGCAGGACACCGAAACGTTTTCCAGCCATCGCAGCATCTTCGCCTCTGTGCTCGGCGAGAGCTGGCCGATGATCCCGCTTGAGCTCGATCCGCCATTCCACGGTGTTTTTCGCTCACTGCTCAATCCGCTGCTTTCGCCAAAGCGGGTAATGGCATTGGAGCCGGCTGTCCGGGAACGAGCGATCAAGCTGATCGACAGGATCGCCGCATCAGGCACGAGCTGCGACATCATGAAGGATTTTGCAGTTCCGTTCGCGGTCAATATCTTCCTTCGCTTTATTGGGCTTTCGGACAACGGACTAGAAACATTTGTCGGCTGGGCTAGAGATCTGCTCCACGGCGATAAGGAGCAACGACCACCCGCAGCCCGGACGATCGTGGCCTTCATCGACGAACTTGCCACCGAGCGCCGCAAGGAGCCGGTCGATGATTTCATGACCTTCATCGTGAAGGCAAAGGTCGAGGGTCGTCTGCTCAGTGACGAAGAAGTCCGTGGCATCGGCGTGCTTGTGTTCGTCGCGGGACTCGACACGGTCTCAGCAGCCATATGCTTCGACTTGGCCCATCTCGCGCGCAACCCCAAAGATCAGGAATTGCTACGAAGCGAACCGGACCGGATTGCCGTCGCTGCGGAAGAATTGCTGCGCGCCTATTCGACCATTCAGATGATCCGAGTGGCAACGAAGGATGTCGACTTCAAAGGCGCGCCGATCCGCAAGGGAGACTATGTTTCCTGTGCCACGATGATTGCCAATCGTGACCCGGCGGAATTCGAATGCCCGAATGAGATCGATCTGGCGCGCGAGGACAACCGGCACGCTGCCTTTGGCTATGGTCCCCATCGTTGTCTTGGCTCACACCTTGCCCGGCGGGAGATTGTCATTGGCCTGGAGGAGTGGCTGGCGCGCATCCCAGCCTTTCGGATCAAGACAGGGACTGAACCTATCACCTTCGGCGGCCATGTGTTCGGGATCGAGAATCTGATCCTGGACTGGTCCTGAAGTTTCAGCCAACGACATTGGAGTTCGCTATGCGTGTCGTCGTACATAAAGCCAGATGCCAGGGTCATGCGCGCTGCTGGGCGCGGGCGCCGAGAGTCTTCAAGCTTGATGACGCCGGCTACATCTTGCCCGGTGATATTGATGTTGCCGATGGGGAGCAACTGCTTGCCTCAAAAGGGGTACGAGCCTGCCCCGAACAAGCTCTGGAAGTTGACGAGCCCCCCGCTAACTCAGTTGTAGAGAGAGACACACGCAAAGTGCAGACTGGCATCGGGAAGGATAAAACAATCATACAATTCGCGACAGACCCTGTCGACCACGCGAAAATTACCGAACTGCGTGACCGAGAGGCGATCCGCAACTGCCTGTATCGGTACTGCCGCGGGATAGACCGCGCCGATGAGGCGGCGCTGCGTAGCGCATACTGGCCCGAAGCGTATGACAGGCACGGTCCCTATTGCGGACCGGCAGAGGACTTCATCCAATTTGCTCTCGGTCTGCCGGGGCACCGTAACATCCATCAAATCACGAACAGCCTGATCGACTTCATCAGTTCAGCAGAGGCCGCGGTCGAGAGCTATTTCACCGCGCTGCAACGCGGACCGGATACAGACCAAGAAATACGTCAGACGCTGCTTTGCGGCCGTTACTGCGATCTGTTTCAGAAGAGGCAGGACGAGTGGCGAATTGCGGAACGGACAGTCGTCTACGATTGGGTTGAGGAGCAAATCCCGCCAGCGATTCTTGAGGCAGATAGGTTCGGCCGGCGACAGCCGATTGGAGCACAACATCCAGACGATCCCATCTACCAGTTGCTCAAGGGTCACATCCCCACCGACCAAGATGGCGTCGAGGGTCCCCAACTGGGAGCTGCATAAGTGGGTAGAAATGGAGGATGAGCGCCCTACGGGAACGACATCTGTGTGGGGCCGCAACTGGCGGTCACTGCAACGATTTGGCTCGGCCCTTCATTCCGCCCAAGGTTGATGGGCTGAGATCACAAGCGGTCATCGTGGAGAAGCTCTCGTGAAACTGGCAGCACGCACCGTAATCATCACAGGCGCTGCGGGCGGGATCGGCCGTGCCCTGGTCGATATCCTTGCCGCGGACGGAGACACTGTAGTTGCGGTGGACCTTCCGGGCAGTGGTGTGGTTGAACTGGCTCGGGATCTCGGGTCGCCGCACGTCGGTCTGGAGTGCGATGTGTCGCGAGAGAAGGACATGCTCTCACTTTTCGGCCAGGTCGAAGCACGGTTCGCGCAAATCGATGTCCTCATCAACAATGCGGCGGTTGGACCCACGATGGATAGGATCATCGACACCGCTGTCGATACCTTCCGACGCGGCGTGACAGTGAACCTTATTGGGCCATTCGTTATGGCCCGGGAAGCGGCGCGGCGCATGAAGCCGGGCGGTGCGATCGTCAATGTGGCTTCGATGGCGGGCGTGGTCGGCAATCCCAGGCGCAACGCCTACGCAGCCTCGAAAGCTGGCGTGATCTCGTTGACAAAGTCCCTTGCATGCGAGTGGGCTATGCGAGGAATCCGCGTCACGGCGGTGGCGCCGGGCTCCGTCCGCACCCCAATGGTCACAGAACTGGCACGCGCTGGCAAAATGGACCTCGCGGCGATACGCCGCCGCGTGCCGATGGGGCGCTTGGCTCGCCCCGACGAGATCGCCAGGGTCGTGCGTTTTCTGAGCAGCACGCAGGCGCGCTACATCACCGGCTCGGTGCTGGCAGTCGACGGAGGCTGGATGTCATTCAACCAGCCGGGGGATGCTCACCCGCCGGTGGATGGTGCGCTCCAAGCCGAGCTCTCCTGTCCGGCCGAATGCACAGATGCGCGAATCGTGCTCGTCACCGGTGGCGCAAAAAGCATTGGCGCGGCCGTCGCTCGCCGCTTTGCCGCGAACGGCGACACCGTCGTGATTGCTGATAAAGATGGCACTGCAGCGGCAGAGCTGGCTACATCGCTCCCCGGCAAGCATCTGGCGAAATCGCTGGACGTGGCCGTCGAGAGCGATGTGGTGTCGATGTTCGAAGAACTGAGGGGACGCTTCGGGTATATCGATGTTCTGGTCAATAGTGCTGATACCGCCGACAGGATTGTGCCTGCGATCGAGCAACTGTCGAAACAGCTCGAACACGTCCTGGATGTCAACCTTACCGGCGCCTTCACCTGCGCGCGCGAAGCGATCAAGGCTATGCGCCCGGGCGGCGTGATCCTCAATCTCGGGTCGATCGACAGCTTTCTGCCGTTCGCGCCGCGCCATGCCTACGGCGCCTCCAAGGCGGGGATGGATATGCTGACCCGTTGCATGGCGGCCGAACTCGGGCCGGTCGGAATTCGGACAGCCACCGTCGCTCCTGGCCACATCCGCACGCCCGCACTTGCTCAGTTGGCCAAAGCCGGCCGCATCGACCTGACAGCAATCGGACGACGCATCCCCATGGGCAGGATGGGACGGCCAGAAGACGTCGCAGATGCATCGTTCTTCCTTGCTTCGTCTGACGCCTCATACATCAACGGCTCGATCCTCTACGTGGACGGCGGCTGGACCTCGTTCGGTGATGCGGGAAACGCCAGCGAACTCTATGACGAATGTTTTGCGGAGGCCGCAGGTTAATTGCCAGGCCTTCGCAGGGCGACCGGCCGAGCATTATGAAGCCTCGGCTCCACGACGCACCTGAGGTGCTTGAGATCCAAGCATGTGCATGCCGAGCACATTCCCGGTCGGCTGACGTGTCTATAACGAGGAGAAATCATGGAATTTGCCACTTTCATTCTGGCCGCCCAGCGTGGCTATCACCAATCCTCAGAAAGCGTCATCCGCAACTCCATCGAACAGGCCGTCGCTTCGGAGCAGGCTGGGTTCAACACCGCGTGGTTTGCTGAGCACCACTTCAACAATTACAGCCTCATACCATCCCCGCTGATGATGGTGGCGCACTGCGCCGGCTTGACAAGCACGATTCGCCTGGGCACTGCCGTCTGCGTGCTGCCGCTTTACCAACCGCAGCGCCTGCTGTCCGAGATCGGCTTCGCCGACATCGTTGCGAACGGCCGTCTCGAGCTCGGCGTAGGCTTGGGATACCAGCAGTTCGAGTTCGAACGGTTCGGCGTGGACATCGATGAGGCGCCGGCCGTCTTTTCGGAATACCTGGACATCATTCTCAAGGGCCTCAACCAAAACGTCTTCGAACACGACGGCCAGTATGAGAAGATCCCCCCAACAGCGATTTCGGTCCGCACAGTCCAGCAGCCGACGCCGCCTATCTGGATCGCTGGCGGAGCCGCACGGATGGCTCGGGCCTACCGCGAGGGGCACAATTTTTTTGTCACAGCCTTCCACGACGGCTTAGAGACTTTGACCACACTGCGTGAATCAGTCGAGAGGGCGGCGGCATCCGAGGAAAAGAACGTCACCGACGTCAAGATATCGCTGCTGCGCTGCTGCTATGCCAGCCACGACGAGTTGGAGATCAACAGCTATCTCGACAATGCCCGCTTCCAGCGCCGGCTTTCTGAAGCCCTGCATCAGCGCCGCCAACAGAGCCACGATGGCTACCTGCTGCAGGAGACACCGACCCAGCAGGATCTGTCCTTCGAGACCATGCGCAAAAATTTGCCGATTGGCAGCGTAAATCGCGTGATTGATCGCCTGCTGGAAGAGATCGATATCTTGAAACCGGACCAGATCGCAGTTCAGACTCAATTGGGCGACTTCGACCAAAAGACGATGCTGCGCCAGATCGAGCTCTGGGGCGACAAGATCATCCCTGCGGTCAACAAGGCGCTTTGTCATGCCGGAAGCTGAAGCCGGCCGTTACGATGATGGCTGCCTATCCAGCGCGCAATGGCGTGGGTCCGAGCTAGGGAGGAGCTTCGATCAGCATGTGCTGCCCTGCGTACATTCACGTTCGCTTGAGGAGGTCCAGGCGGGCGAGGTGTTGGCGACGGAGGGGACAGGCCTTTCGTCTGTCGAATTGCGTGATGTCTTGGCCGCAACTTTCCCGTCTACCTCCAGCAGCGTATTCGCTTTGGAGGAGTTGAGCGAGCCCGAGCCGGAACTGGAAGAGGAGCTGCTACGCCGGCTGCTGCTAGCGCATGCTGCGCCGGCCGACCCGGCGAGCGGCCGCTTGGCCAAGATCATCGCCCGGCGTGCGATGCGCACGGACCATCTTTGGCGGGATCTTGGCCTCTCAAATCGCGCTGAGCTCAGCCGCCTGCTTGCCAGACATTTTCCCGCGCTGGCGGCAGGCAACACAGAAAACATGAAATGGAAAAAGTACTTTTACCGCAAGCTGTGTGAGGCCGAAGGCTTTTCGTCATGCACTGCACCCAGTTGTCGGGAATGCCAGGACTTCGAAAGCTGCTTCGGCCCGGAGGAAGTTGAGAGTCGCCTCTCGCCGACCAGGAATGCCGGTTAGTCACTTCGCTTGATCGCAGCTGCGGACAAACGCTTATCGCGGCGCCGTAGTATGGAGGAAGGGATGTTCATCGCCTCGCGATATTTGGTGACGGTACGGCGAGCGACATTGATGCCGGTCTGCTTGAGCTGAGCAACGATGTCTTCGTCGGAAAGTACCTTGTCGAGCGATTCTTCGGCGATGATTGCCTTGATCCGATGGCGGACAGATTTGGCGGAGTGCGCGTCGCCGCCCTCGCAGGATGCGATTGTCGCTGTGAAAAAATACTTCAGCTCGAACACCCCGCGCGGAGTTAACATGTACCTGTTCGAAGCCACCCGGCTTACCGTCGACTGGTGCATTTTGATCCCGTCAGCGACATTTTTGAGACAGAGAGGCCGCAGATGGGCGACGCCGTGTGTAAAAAAGGCATCCTGCTGGCGCACGATTTCGGTCGCAACCTTAAGGATCGTCTTAGCGCGCTGCTCGAGGCAGCTGATCAGCCAGTTCCCTTTTTCCTGGCAATGGTCGAGAAACGCTTTGCCTTCCGGATTTTGATTGGTCAGCTGCGAGATTTCGGCGACATAGGTGTGGTTGATCAACACTTTGGGCAGCGTGGCCGGATCAAGCTCCACCCGCCATCCACCTTCGGACTTGGGCATTACCCAGACGTCCGGTACGATGGTTTCCGGCGTCCCGGACTGGAACCGGTCTCCAGGCTTGGGATCGAGCGCGCGGATTTCGTTCCTCATGTCGAGGAGATCCTCCTCGTCGACTCCGCAACGCTGCTTCAATCCCTGAAAATCCCCCCGTGCAAGCATCTCGAGATTGGCGACCAAAGCTGCCATAGCCGGGTCGAACCGGTCTTGCTGGCGCAGCTGAATCTCCAGGCATTCGCTGAGAGTTCGCGCAAAAATCCCCGGCGGATCAAATTGCTGCAAGATTCCGATGACCCGTTCCACATCAGCTTGCCGAACGTTTAACCTCCTGGCCAGATCGAAAAGGTTTACCTGAAGATAGCCAGTGTCCTCCAGATGGGCGGCGAGCTGTCCGGCAATCAGCCGCTCCTGGGGGGTGAACGGGGTGAGGGCGACCTGGCGGGCGACATGGTCGTGCAATGTTTCGGTGTGGGCGGTAAACTCCTCGACGGCAGGTCGATCGTTGCCGCTACTGCGTTGCGACTTCCATTGCCCGCGCCCGCCAGACGGCCCGCCAATGGGCGATTCGCCGATTTCGCTTCTGCTTTGACTGCTCCGCTGATCCACCCCTGACAGCGGCGAATCGTCGTCAAACGGGTCAGGCTTCAAAACGGGGTTCCTCTCGAGTGCCTGCTGCACGAGCTGATGGAGTTCAGTATGCGTCAATCGCAGCAAGCGAATAGCTTCAATGGCTTGAGGCGATAAGACCATACGTTGCTTCTGGCGTTGAAGCAGGCTTGCTGAGAGATGCATGTTGAACCGTAATCTGCCGAGGATGCTCTAGTGTGTGCTTGGGTTGTGTGAGACTTGCCACTTCTGGGTCATGCCGCCGCCTTCAGTTTGTCGAGAACGTTTTGCGGGGATGAAACGCCATAGGGGTCCGTCTCGCAGTTGTCACAGAAGCCTTCCTCCTCGAACCACTGCTCCACCACGCCATCGTCGATCAGAGCGGCGTATCGCCAGGAGCGCATGCCAAAGCCCAGATTGTCCTTCGCGACCAGCATGCCCATTTTGCGCGTGAACTCGCCCGACCCGTCTGGGATCAGCTCGATCTTCTGCAGCCCCAAGGACTTTCCCCACGCATTCATGACGAAAGCATCGTTGACCGAGACGCAGTAGATCGCGTCAATTCGCAGTTCCAGAAATTGATCATAGAGTTTTTCGAAATCGGGCAGTTGGAAGGTCGAGCAGGTCGGGGTGAAGGCGCCAGGCAGCGAGAACAGGATGACGCGCTTGCCCCCGAAATAATCGTCGGAGGTCTTGTTCTCCCACCGATAAGGATTTGGCCCCCCGATCGACTCATCGCGAACACGCGTGCGAAAGGTCACGAGAGGAACGTTCTTTCTATCGGTCATTGATTTGCTCCCAGGCCAAAGTGGTACGGTGCATTTTTCGGTTAAACTGAAGCGGCATCGACTTCGGTCGACAGTTCCGGCAGCCTCGCGCCTTGGCGTGGTTGCCTCGGACCGGTCTTGTGCAAGACCGCCCCCGAGCAGGCACGTTTAAAGGCGACGAGCTTCCGCGGAGACGGGGAATTTCGCTCGCGTGCTTTATCGAGCTTTGAGAGGTAGGCATGGTCTGCAACCGTGATTTTGACTGCGTTCTATCGACCGAGTCGCAAGCGCCATGCCAATTGACCCGATGCCTTGGGTTCACTTCGGTTTTTGCAGCAACTTTCGTGTTGTGCAGTAATGCCGGTCGATATTATTGCTCAAGCAGCACTGGAAATTGGGTGCGACTCCGTTCGGCAAACCCGGCCTTTGTCCGAAGCCGGACACGAATGTCGGAAATAGCCAAACGCCAGGATCTGGGGCGGGTTAAGAAACGTTGCCGTGGGCACCGGCTTCAGCACAATTGCGCCACGCGAGCATGGCTCCCAGCGTCAATGTCGTGCAGCAGCGAGACGAAGTCACTGCAGAATATCAACCTCTGCGAAGTCGTTGAAACCCAGCATGTGCGAGCCGTTCGAGGCGCAGATCAAGGCATGCTCGAGGAAGAGCTCGTGCTCTCGGCAGCAAGTGTTGCGACGTCTGACAAGGATCGTCGCGCTTCAAGGAAAAGAACCTGAATGGTGCACGGCTTGTGAAGGCCGGCGCATGGAAATGGCTGGGCTGATCATCCTCCATGAGGGTTGAATGAAGAGCTGGCCCCTATCTCCCTCAGCTGCAACGGGGGGAGGTAGGGCATGTCCGTCTATCGCGCTGGGTAACATTCCTCGGTGAGGCAATAAGGGGGAGCAATTTCTCATTTCGGCAGACACGACCCAGCTCTCCTTTCATGCGCTGATTCCCCCAAGGGAAATCGCGACTCCAGGCTTCCTATGCAGCGAATCGCGGTGCTGTCCGATGTCCGACAATGTCGGATGCGGATCGTAGCTGGGCTAGATCCGTCACTTTGCCTCGATGGTTTCCCACTGGCCTTATATCTGCTTCGCCCCAAATGCGGCGACATAACCTGTGCGGCATCTGTGAATGGATCGACTTCAATCGAGACCTCGGAGGTCCCGATGCGCGAAGGGAGCTTGCCGATATGACGGCCACCATAGCGAACCACGGTCCGGACGACGAGGGGACTTGGATCGGCGGGCCTGCGGCGCTGGGACACCACCGCCTGGCAATCATCGATATCCAGGGCGGCCGTCAGCCGAGGATGCTCCAGGAGGATGGCCGACCTGACTTGGTGCTCGTCTACACGGGTGAGACTTACAACTACCGCGAGCTGCGTCAACAGCTGGCCGGCCTAGTCCATCGCATGAACACGAGCAGTGACACCGAGGTGGTGCTGCACCGCCCCCGCGAGTGGGGCTCTTCGGCGGGTACACTTTTTTCACGAAATCCGTGAATGTTTCTCGCGACATCATCCCGCAATCGGTGGTGCAGCGGGTGAAGAGCCCGTATCCGGCTATCCAGAATGCCGCCTACGACAAAATACTACGTACGCGGTTCACTGCGATGCTGGACGACCTAGTGCCGGCAGTGGCACCGCTGTTGTCCGTCGACAGGTCCCGCGCTTGCTCGGTGCGACCAACAACCTTAAGCGCTAGGGCGTAACCTGACCCTGCAAGATCTCCTCACCGACTATAAGGTGCGCCTCACGATCTGAGACGATGGGACAGGATGGCTAAGGAGGTGCGCCGTCTTGCATGCCCCGCCACCGAGGCGAACCCTCTTGGCTACGCGCGCCACAGCGACGCTCCATATCGTCAGGCCTGCGTCTCATGCTCAGATGAGCCGGTATTTGGCTCTCTCATCAGCAAACCGAGAGAGCCCATGCCAAGACGGAAGCAAGCAAGACGAACGAGCGTCAGAGATATCCTGCGCCTGACCCATAAACAGGGCAGTCCGGTGGGCCAGGTGGCAGAGCAACTGAGGTTCGGCAAGACTTCGGCTTCCACCTATCTGCGGGCGCTGGAGACGGGCTGTCGTGCAGGCCCTGCATGCGGCTTTGAGGACGATGCGATGTTGAAACACCGTCTGTTGCGCCGAATCGGCCGTCGGCCACACGTTGGGTCGTCATCAGGTTCTCGACAGCTTGCCGGTGTCAAATCCAAACCGTGGTCGGCGATCCCCACCAGGGTGGGAAGGCAGCGCTGATATAGCCGAACGTCGATCAAGTCACGATCAACTATTGCCTCATGTCACATGCCCTGCGGGACTGAAAAACGGAGAAGAACATGTGCGATGCAAAACTGAAGACCGTGCTTTCGCTTTTTTCGCCGGTGGCCAGCAAATTAGATGCTCTCTCGTCCAACGGACCAGCGACGGATGCAAATTGCGTTAAGCTAAATACGAACGAGAACCCGTTTCCGTTGCCGAAGAGCGTAATGCAAAGTGCAATTGCTGCGATCGAACACCAGTATCTTTATCCGGAAGACGACAATCTCAGCTTAAGGGCAGCTGCCTCCGATGCTTACGGATTTTCCAAAGATCAGGTGATTGCCGGCAACGGTTCGTCGGAGCTGCTCGGACTCATCTACAGAGCTTTCCTCGCCCCAGGAGATAGAGTGGCGATGCTGTCGCCCGGATTTTCGTTCAACCGTAAACTTGCCATGTTGCAGGGTGCCGAGTTTCTCGAAATCGCATCGAGCGAAGCTCATCCCCTGCCGATAGAAAAACTGCTGTCCGGCCCCGCAAAAGACGCGAAGTTCATTCTGTTGGCTAATCCGAACAATCCGACCGGAACATTCGTGCCGGTGGCCGAAATCGAACGCCTTGTGGAGCAAGCAGATCGCTTGGTCGTCTTGGATGAGGCCTACGTTGACTTCGCACCCGACAATGCCCTGCGCCTCGTCAATAGACATCCGAATCTTTTGATCTTGAGGACTTTTTCAAAGAGCTATGCTGCTGCTGGCGTGCGAGTCGGCTTCGGTTTCGGTCACCCAGAAATCATTGGCAGGCTGCGCAACATCCAGAATGTCTTCAACATGAACGTGATCGGGCAGGCGGTCGGGAAAAGCATTCTTGCGCATCGCCACGCCTACGAAGAGAACCACAGGCACATCAAGCATGAACGACAGCGAGTGACCCTGGCGCTGTTGCAACTTGGCTTTTCCGTAACACCCTCCCACGCAAACTTTTTGCTGGCCCGTGTGCCGGCGGGACAGGAGGGCTCATGCTGGCAAGCCGCGTTGAAAGAGCAGGCGATCCTCATCGCCAGCTTTCCTGACGTAGATTTGAAGAACTGTATTCGCGTCAGCATTGGCACCACAGAGCAGATGGACAAATTCCTTGCTGCCGCCAAACGCGTCTGTATGAGCTTTAAGAAGAATCGCGGTGTGCACAAGCATTAAGTCAATTCACATTAAGCGCCAAGTAATAGGTGCTGATATGTCGCCAGCTATGATGATTAGCGAATAAATAATAGGTAATTTGGAGAACAATTAATTGAAGAAAATTTCCGCTTCGGGCCTGACCTTCGGCATCTTCGATCATCTGGACGAAAACGGCGATGACATCGCACAACAATATGCAGATCGGCTGAGCCTAGCAGAAGCGTGCGATGGCTATGGCTTTTATGCGTATCATCTCGCCGAGCACCACTGTACGCCGCATGGCAGAGGTCCATCACCGAATTTGTTCTTAGCGAGCGTCGCCCAGCGAACCCGCAGTCTTCGTGTTGGTCCCATGGTAATGCTACTTGCGCTCTATCATCCGCTGCGTGCCTTCGAGGAGATCTGCATGCTTGATCAGTTGAGCGGCGGCAGGCTTGAACTCGGCATAGGGCGCGGCTCTGCTCCCACTGAATTGGGATACTTCGGGGTTGCTGTAGAAGCAGCACCAGAACAGTATGCGGAGGCCAGTGAGATTCTCATCAATGCGATGAAAGGCGGGACGCTTTCTTATCAGGGCCGCCACTTTGAGTTGAAAGATGTTCCGCTGACGTTGAGACCTCACCAATATCCCCATCCGCCGACATGGATCGCCACCAATCGACCCGAGCCGGCTAGCTGGGCCGCTGCGAATGGGGCAAACATCGCCTGCGTCGGACCTTCCACTTCTGTTCGCAGCGTTACCGACGCGTTCCGCGCCGCCCGAATTCACGATGCTGACATTGGCCAGCAAGCGCCATTTCTTGGATTGCTCCGAATGGTGGTGATAGGGCGTTCTGAAACAGATGCGTATTTGCTCGCAGCACCTGCCTATGAACGATGGCTCAATAGCTTCAAATTTCTATACGAACTAAATGCCATTTCCACTCCACCAAACTTGCCTTTGAACTTCGATGCAGCAATTGAAAGTGAATTGTGCGTCGTGGGAACGGCAGATTCTGTCCGAAAAGCTCTCCTTGATCAGCTGGAAGAGGCAGGTGCTAATTATCTTCTGTGTCAACTGGCATTTGGGGATTTGCCGCTGGATGCCTCACTATACACCGCATCGGCCATTCGATCCGAAATCATGGCTCGAGTTGCCGCATCGTGAATCCGTCGTGTGATTGGAGGAGCAGCGGCAGCGCTGCTCCTCATTGCGAAACGGTTGTGGGGGCCGGACTCCTGTCAGGTGTAAACCATTGGAGCACGTCCTATCTGATCCAGGTCATATCCTGCGGCTTTGAAGTAGTTGGCACATTCGGCTGGGGTGAAGAGGTCGACGACCGCGCCGAGGCCTTGCCCCTCTGATCTAATCCGGTTTGAAGTTCGTTCTGGCCCATCCAGAGGATCAGGACATGAAACGCAGCCGCTTCTCTGAAGAGCAGATCATCGGAATTTTGAAGAAACACGAGGCCGGGGTATCGGTTGGCGATCTGTGCCGCAAGCACGGGGTCAGCGACGCCTCGATCTACAATTGGAAGGCCCGCTTCGGCGGGATGGATGTCACCGAGGCTCGGCGACCTGAAGGGCTGGAGGACGAGAACACGCGCCTGAAGCGGCTTCTGGCCGACGCCATGCTCGACAATGCCGCGTTGAAGGACCTTGTGGGAAAGAAATGGTGACGCCCGCCGCCAAGCGGAAAGCTGTCGCTCGCCTGAAGGAAGGCTTCGGGATGAGCAAACGGCGGGCGTGTAAAGCCATCGGCTGTTGCCGCATGACGGTTCGCTACCAGACCAGCAGGCCGGACGACCGGGAGGTTCGCGAGCGGATGAAGGCGATCGCGCAGGAGCGTCGCCGGTTCGGCTACCGGCGTCTTCTCGTGATGCTGAGGCGGGAGGGCCTGGTCGTGAACCACAAGAAGCTGTTCCGGCTCTATCGGGAGGAGAAGCTCGCCGTTCGCCGCCGTGGCGGCCGCAAGCGGGCGATCGGGACCAGGGCGCCAATGCTGGTGGTGCCGCTGAGGCCCGACGAGTGCTGGTCGCTCGACTTCGTATCGGACCAGCTCACCGACGGGCGCCGCTTCCGCATCCTGGCCGTCGTCGACGACTGCACGAGACAGTGCCTGGCACTCATCGTTGATACGTCTCTCTCGGGCATGCGGGTTGCCCGCGAATTGGACCGGCTCATCACTAGCGCGGCCGGCCCAGGATGATCGTCAGCGACAATGGCAGCGAGTTCACCTCGAACGCCATCCTCTCCTGGGCGGATCAGAACCGCGTCGAATGGCATTACATTGCGCCCGGCAAGCCGATGCAGAATGGCTTCATCGAGAGCTTCAACGGCCGACTGCGCGATGAACTGCTCAACGAGACGCTGTTCACCTCGCTGGCTCAGGCGCGCGTAGCCATCGCCCTGTGGCACGCCGACTACAACACCGCGCGGCCGCACTCCCAAATCGCCTGGCAGACCCCGGCCAAGTTCGCCAGCACCTTCAATCCGCGACGGTCGCTCGCGCTGCGCTATGCCAAAGGCTCCGCGCCAGCGCCCGTCGCTTCACCCGCCCAGCAGGGCACAACCCACGCCGGAAACGAACTCAAAACTGCTGGGGCAACGTCAGTCCCATAGAGCCTTGATGGTCGGCCTTTGCTCGCAGCAGCGCCTTAGGTTGGGCGAAGGCGTTCTCAATCGGATTGAAGTCGGGACTGTAGGGCGGCAGGTAGAGCAGGCTCGCCTGCGGCCTCAATCGCGCCGCGCAGGGTTCTCCAGGCGGATGTCGCCAATGTCAAATTTGCTGGCATCCATGTCGCCCTCGCTTTCTGGTTCGAGATCGGAAAATCGCCGAATAATCAGCACATCAACCTGCGCCTGAAGGAGCTCACTGCCACTTTCGGCTGGCGGGGTGTGCCGCCCCACAATTAGAATGTCAATTGTCGTGCCAACCGCACAAGCGAAGGCCAGAAAGCCAACATGTGTTCTGCGGCTTAATTAAGAGTCAGCCGATGTCGGCCGAACATCACCTTGTCTCGAAGTCGACGATCCGACAGCAGATTGCGAAAGTTGGCGCGATGCGAAACAAACTGCTGAAGCGCTCAACTTTTATTGATCACGCGTGTTGGACGCGACGCACTCCCGTTCCAATCGGGCTGAGCGCAAATTCTCCCGGTTCACAAAACTGAGTCGCTGGAGTAGTGGGGGCGCAGAGAAATCTCCGGTCGCAGCCTTACCCGGTCAAAACAAGGATACCAATGATGAAGACTCTCGCCGTCTGCTCTGGCGGATTGGACTCCGTTTCCCTTGCTCACATGGTGGCAGCGGAGCACGAACTCACCGGCCTTCTATCTTTCGACTATGGCCAACGGCACAGGAAGGAATTGGGCTTCGCCGCTCTTTGCGCGCAGCGACTGAAGGTCCCGCACCAGATCATCGACATCGGCGAAATTGGCCGTGGCCTTTCCGGCTCAGCGCTGACTAGCAGTATCGACGTGCCGGACGGCCACTACGCCGAAGACACGATGAAGATTACGGTGGTGCCGAACCGCAATGCCATCATGTTGGCAATCGCCTTCGGTCTCGCCGCCGCCCACAGCGCCGAAGCGGTGGCGGCGGCCGTGCATGGTGGGGACCATTTCATCTATCCCGATTGCCGTCCGGCCTTCATTGAAGCTTTCCAGACAATGCAAGACCGCGCGCTCGACGGCTATGCGCAGATACGCCTCTATGCACCGTATGTGAATCTCGGAAAAGCTGACATTGTTGCGGATGGCGCAAGATACGGCACCCCGTTTGCCGAGACCTGGTCCTGTTACAAGGGCGGCGTGCGTCACTGCGGACGATGCGGGACCTGCGTCGAGCGGCGCGAAGCGTTCCATCTCGCCGGGCACGCTGATCCCACCGACTACGAGGACGCCGATTTCTGGCTTGAGGCGCTGCGCAGGAGGCGCGCGTAATGTTCCACATCACCAAGGAATTCCACTTCTCGGCCTCGCATCAGCTCACCTCCTTGCCTCCCAACCATCAATGCGCGCGCCTGCACGGGCATAACTATGTCGTCGTAGTGGAGCTGTCGGCCAAGGAACTGGACGCCCACGGCTTCGTGCGCGACTATCACGATCTGGCGCCGCTCAAACGCTACATTGACGAGAGCTTCGACCATCGGCACCTCAACGACGTGCTGGGACATGAGAAGGTCACGGCGGAATGCCTGGCCAGACATTTCTATGAATGGTGCAAGGCACGTCTGCCGCAGACCGCGGCCGTGCGCGTTAGCGAAACACCGAAAACTTGGGCGGAATACCGTCCGTGACCGACATGCATCCCGCAATCCGTGTGAGCGAGATATTCGGGCCGACTATCCAGGGCGAGGGCGTGCTCATCGGCTTGCCGACGGTGTTCATCAGAACCGGCGGATGTGATTATCGCTGTTCATGGTGCGACAGCCTTCACGCGGTGGACAATCAGTATCGCCATGAATGGCTACCGATGCCGATCGATGCCGTGTGGCAAACCGTCCATGCGCTTTCCGGCGGCAGGCCGGTTATGGTCTCCTTGTCAGGCGGCAACCCGGCCATTCAGCCGTTCGGTCCCCTCATAGAACGCGGCCATCGCGAGGGCTATCGTTTTGCACTGGAAACGCAGGGTTCCGTGGTGAGGGAGTGGTTTGCGGATCTTGACGTGCTGACCCTTAGCCCAAAGCCGCCGTCCAGCGAGATGACCACCCGTTGGGCTGCGTTTGATGCATGCCTCGAAGCGGCGCAAGAGAAGCCGCAAATCGTGCTCAAGCTCGTCGTTTTCGACGAGAGTGACTATGCCTACGCCAAAGAAGTCGCGGCGAGATATCCGCACCTTCCGATCTATCTGCAACCCGGCAATCACACGCCGCCGCGCCCTGGCAGTGAAGACGCCTCTGTCGACTTGGACGGAATAATGATGCGAATGGAATGGCTTGTCGAAAGGGTGACTAGCGACAGGTGGTTCGAAGCCCGCGTGTTGCCGCAGCTGCACGTTCTGCTTTGGGGTAACAAGAGGGCGGTCTAGTCTGCGGCTTGCGTCGCACCGGAAGGCCGGGCTCCAACGGCTTGGCAGGCTCTCTTCGCGTGCCGAGTACAGCCGAGCTTTGTTCGCGTCAGCGGTCTCGCGATTGTGCGGCTGGAAACCGCCCGGACACCCCGCTGCCGGCGTGTGTCACCTTGACTCCGATGAGCTGTCGTCACGCAAAGTTGAAATCCGCAAGAACTGGCCTTCTGGCCCCACCTGCTCCGTCGCAAGCACGTCATCCCCTCATCCTTGTCCAGCTCTTATCGATGTATCTCATTGTCCGGCCTGACGCACGACTGTCAGCATGGGAATGCATCCATTGCGCAAATGCCTTCCATAAAGAAGATCGATTTCCTCACTGGCCCAACGTGAAATATAGCAACGTTTTCGTGGCGTGGGTCGGCTGCGTCGGGAGTAGCGATGAAAACGTATTAGGGTCGCCTGCGTCTCCTTGGGCAGCGAGTGTAAAGTATAGCGATGCGGCCTCCGGCGCGAACGGCAGCCGCGCAGTGATCACCTTCGCCTGTGCCTTTGCGGCGGGGGTCAAGCGCTGGTCTGCTCAAATTTTTTATCGTTTAGCTGGTTGAAACTGCTCCCGTTGCGGGCTGCAGAAGCCGGCCAGCCGAGAAACGGCAGCCGCACTTATGAAAGCACGCCAAGGCATGCGGGCATCTATCAGTTGCAAAGGACAATACTGGCCGCGCCGATTGGCCATCACGCGTCCATTAGGGCAGCCACCAACATCAGTTCGCAAGAGGAGCAAAAGTAATATGTATCGTCGTCACCTGATCAAAGGGTTGGTTGCGCTCGGCGCATGCCGGATTTGCGTTCAAGCCGCCCAAGCGACCAGTGCCCATTGGGGGTACACCGGTCCGGTCGGACCGGAGCACTGGGCTGATCTGGATAAGGAAAATTTCGTATGCTCTGCCGGCACGCAGCAATCGCCGATCAATATCAACAGCGCGGTCAAGGCGGATATCCCGCATATCGCCATCGGCTGGCACAAGGGCGGCGGCAATATGGTGAACAACGGCCACACCATTCAAATCAATATGCCACAAGGCAGCACGCTGACCCGCAGCGATCGTGTCTACGAACTGGTACAGTTCCATTTCCATGCGCCAAGCGAACATCACGTGGCGGGCAAGAGCTTCCCGATGGAGGTGCATTTCGTTCACAAGGACACGCAAAGTGGTACTCTGGGCGTGCTGGGCGTCTTTTTAACGCCCGGCGCGACAAATGCCAGCTTTGCTGCCCTTGCTGCGGCCTTTCCCGAACTGCCGAATGGGGAGGTGACGATCGACGAGGTGAATCCCAACTGGCTTCTGCCAGCCTCGCTTGGCTATTGGACTTATGAGGGCTCACTGACGACGCCGCCGTGCACCGAAAACGTCGAGTGGATGGTGGCGATGGAACCGGTTGACGTTGATCCGGCAGACATCCAGCGATTTGCCTCCCTCTACCCGTCGAACGCGCGCCCTATTCATTCACCCAATCGACGCTTCATCCTGCGCCAGAGTTGAGCGGCGCCCCAGCGGTTCCGCACGGTCCAACATTCTTGGCACAAGTTGGCGCGAAGCCTCCTCTTCCGGTCTGGCGGTCTGACGGCGCTCCCCAAGCTGGCTAGTCTAAATGATAGGGATTCGGTGCCGACACCACTCGTCCCAAAGACGTCGCGGCGAGGTTTGTCTGCAACCCGGCAATCACACGCCGCCCCGCCGTGGTAATGAAGACGTCTCTGTCGAGTCCGACGGAATATGATGCGCATGGAATCGCTGGTAGAAAAGGTGACCAGCGACAGGTGGTTCGAAGCCCGCGTCTTGCCGCAGCTGCACGTTCTACTCTGGGGTAACAAGAGGGTGGTGTATACCTTCTCCTAGCTTCGCCGCCAACTACTCGGTTTTCCGAATTGCTCTCTATATTCTTGAAGACGATGCGTTCGTTAAAGACATGTGCTGCGCACCTGGTGTAAAAGCTGCTCTCATCATGCAGAGGTCAAGCCAGTCGGGCTCATCCGAGGCTATGGCCGTGAGCACTGTTCAGTTCGGCAGAGAGGGCGCTTTTGTACACACTTTGCGATCGTGGCGGCCCCGTGGGCAGATCTGCAAGCTGCCGCGACACTAACCTCTCGAAGCCCGCCCGCCCGCCTGTTGATGCGTGTCTCCCAGTAAGATTCCTGTCCAAGAACGTGATAATCTTCTTGCCAGTGTTGTAGCTGATGTTGCCCTTGATGCCGCAGCCTACCGCGGCGGGACCAAACTCAATGGCAAGCAGGCCGGCTAGGATCGTGCAGCCAGTCGCGAGCCTCGCCCACAACGGGGTCTCACGCGCATGAGGGCGCCGACCATGGGTTCGGCGGTTCGTACGCGTATAACACGTATCTTTCTGAAAAAATCAATGCTCTCGGCTAAGCTACTGAATTATTTGGCTTCCATATAGCGCGTCGGCGGAACCAACTTGTAGACGGGCTATGAAAGGTTAAGCGCGGATGTCTATCGGCCGCCGGCGTTCCCGCTCTGTAAGCCTGCCTGAACTACCCGCGCCGCGGTCAAGCCCCAGGCTCCTGCTCATCCAGCGACCGCCCGATCAATGGCAGGCTGGAAAGACAAGAGCCGATGTCTTCCGATGGTCTCGCCATCAGCTTTGGGCTAACTTCCCCATTCTCCCGCTTCGAGCTCGACACACGGCGGTTTGGATGGCGCACGACAATCTGTGTCGGCTTTGTCGTGTCCGTGACAGACGCCTGAAAGGCCCGTTCGCGCGTTTTGCCGCCGTCTAAGCGGCTGGAATTTAATGACAAAGTTTTTTCTGGGATCGGCCGATCACGCTGGTACGCTTTTTGCGATGCTTGGTGTGAGGCGGCACGAGCTGCCTATCGGCACTTGTGTCGCGGGCAGTCGCGATGATTAGAACGAAGGAAGGAAAGCTATTATGTCAGGTCTGCGTCAGATCGCCTTTTACGGAAAAGGCGGCATCGGCAAGTCCACCACGTCCCAAAATACGCTCGCTGCCCTTGTCGACCTCGGGCAGAGAATCCTCATCGTAGGATGCGACCCCAAAGCCGATTCCACACGCTTGATCCTGAATTCGAAAGCTCAGGATACCGTCCTGGATCTCGCCGCACAGGAAGGTTCGGTGGAAGACCTCGAACTCCAGGACGTGCTCAAGGTGGGCTACAGAGGCATCAAGTGCGTGGAGTCCGGCGGCCCCGAGCCGGGTGTCGGTTGCGCCGGCCGCGGCGTCATCACCTCGATCAATTTCCTCGAGGAGAATGGCGCTTATGACGATGTCGATTATGTCTCCTATGACGTCCTCGGCGACGTGGTATGCGGCGGCTTCGCCATGCCGATCCGCGAAGGCAAGGCCCAGGAGATCTATATCGTCATGTCCGGCGAGATGATGGCGCTCTATGCCGCCAACAACATCGCCAAGGGCATCCTCAAATATGCCCATTCGGGCGGTGTGCGGCTGGGCGGGCTGATCTGCAATGAACGTCAAACCGACCGCGAACTCGATCTGGCCGAAGCACTGGCTGGCCGATTGAATTCCAAGCTCATCCACTTCGTGCCCCGCGACAACATCGTCCAACATGCCGAACTCAGGAAGATGTCGGTGATCCAGTACGCGCCGGACTCAAAGCAGGCAGGGGAATACCGCGCTCTGGCCGAGAAGATCCACGCCAATTCGGGCCAGGGTACGATCCCGACGCCGATCACCATGGAGGAGCTGGAGGAGATGCTGCTCGACTTCGGCATCATGAAGACCGACGAGCAGATGCTTGCCGAGCTTCACTCCAAGGAAGCGGCGAAGGCGGCGGCCCAGTAGTGACATTAGCGCTGCCATGAATCGGCGCGCCTTGCAGAGAACGGCGCCTATTCTTTGAGGCGTCACCCAACCTTGAAAGGGGGACTCATGAGCCGGGAATACGAGAATGACGGTGCTCTTCATGCGAAGCTTATCGAAGAGGTGCTGTCGCATTATCCCGACAAGGCGGCGAAGCGCCGCAAGAAGCACCTCAACGTCGCAAAGAGCGGCAACGAGGCTGGCGGGGAAAGCGAGGTCCTTTCCGAATGCGACGTCAAATCGAACATCAAGTCCATTCCCGGGGTGATGACGATTCGCGGCTGTGCATATGCTGGTTCGAAAGGCGTGGTGTGGGGGCCAGTCAAGGATATGGTCCATATCTCGCACGGCCCGGTCGGCTGCGGCCAATATTCTTGGTCGCAGCGCCGCAACTACTACGTCGGTACAACGGGCGTCGACACGTTCGGGACAATGCAGTTCACCTCCGATTTCCAGGAGAAGGACATCGTCTTCGGCGGCGACAAGAAGCTGGAACAGATCATTGACGAGATTGAAGTCTTGTTTCCGCTCAACAACGGCATCACCGTGCAGTCCGAATGCCCTATCGGCCTGATTGGCGATGACACCGAGGCCGTTTCTCGCAAAAAGACCAAGGAGTATGACAAGACGATCGTGCCGGTACGCTGCGAGGGCTTCCGCGGCGTCTCGCAGTCGCTTGGCCACCACATCGCCAATGATGCAATCCGGGATTGGGTCTTCGACAAAAAGGATGTCAAGTTCGAGGCCGGCCCCTACGACGTCAACGTCATCGGCGACTACAATATCGGCGGCGATGCCTGGGCCTCGCGCATACTGCTTGAGGAGATAGGGCTGCGCGTGGTTGGCAACTGGTCGGGTGACGCCACACTCGCAGAGATCGAGCGCGCCCCGAAGGCTAAGCTCAATCTTATCCACTGCTACCGGTCGATGAATTACATCTGTCGGCATATGGAGGAAAAGTATGGCGTCGCCTGGATGGAGTACAATTTCTTCGGTCCCTCCCAGATCGAAGCCTCTCTGCGCAACATAGCCAAGCATTTTGGGCCGGAAATCGAGGAGAAGACCGAAAAGGTCATTGCCAAGTACAGGCCGCTTGTTGATGCGGTCATCGCCAAGTACCTGTCGCGCCTGGAAGGAAATACCGTGATGCTCTATGTGGGCGGCCTGCGCCCCCGCCACGTCGTCACGGCCTACGAGGACCTCGGCATGGTCATCGTGGGCACCGGCTATGAATTCGCCCACAGCGACGACTATCAGCGCACCGGCCACTACGTGAAGAACGGCACGCTGATCTACGATGACGTGACCGGCTATGAGTTGGAGAAATTCATCGAAGGGATTCGCCCAAATCTGGTCGGCTCGGGAATCAAAGAAAAATACCCGGTGCAGAAGATGGGCATACCGTTCCGCCAGATGCATTCCTGGGATTATTCAGGCCCGTATCACGGCTACGATGGCTTTGCCATTTTCGCACGTGATGTGGATCTCGCCATTAACAACCCGGTCTGGGACCTATTCCACGCGCCTTGGAAAAGAAGCCGGGGCGATGAGCGGGCGATGGCTGCCGAATAAACATTTGCTTCAGCCCCAGTCTCCCACTGAGACGGTGAACTCCCGCGGCCTCTGATCCGCCGGAGCCTGGAACGTCTTGACGTCCTGAGCTGCCGTCCCGCGCAGCCAGATGCAAAAGAGGTAATCATCATGCCGCAGTCGGCTGAAAAAATTCTCGATCACGCTCCCCTGTTCCGCGAGCCGGAATACAGAAAGATGCTCGCTGAGAAGAAGCTAAACTTCGAATGTCCGCACCCCGATGAAATCATTTCCGATCAGCGCGATTTCACCCAGACGTGGGAATACCGCGAAAAGAACCTCGCCCGCAAAGCGCTTGTCGTGAACCCGGCCAAGGCCTGCCAGCCGCTGGGTGCGGTATTCGCTGCCGCCGGCTTCGAGCGAACCATGTCCTTCGTCCACGGCAGCCAAGGTTGCGTCGCCTATTACCGCTCGCACCTGTCGCGCCATTTCAAGGAGCCTGCCGCGGCGGTCTCCTCCTCAATGACCGAGGATGCGGCGGTGTTTGGCGGCCTGAAGAACATGGTCGACGGGCTCGCCAACACCTACCAGCTCTACGACCCCAAGATGATTGCCGTGTCGACGACCTGTATGGCAGAGGTCATTGGCGACGACCTGCACAGCTTCATCCAGAACGCCAAGGACGAAGATTCAGTCCCGCGCGACTTCGACGTGCCCTTTGCCCACACCCCGGCCTTCGTTGGCAGTCATGTCGACGGCTATGACAACATGGTCAAAGGCATTTTGGAGCACTTCTGGAAAGGTCAGGAGCGTACGCAAATCGAAGGAACCATCAACATCATTCCGGGCTTCGACGGCTTCTGCGTCGGCAACAACCGGGAGCTCAAGCGCCTGCTCGATGTAATGGGCGTGTCCTATACATTGATCCAGGATGCCTCTGACCAGTTCGATACGCCTTCGGACGGTGAATACCGCATGTATGACGGGGGCACGAAGATCAACGAGGTGAAGAAGGCCCTCAACGCCGAGGCAACGCTTTCGCTGCAGCATCACAACACCCGAAAGACACTGGGCTATTGCGAGGAGGTCGGGCAGGCGACGGCCTCGTTCCACTATCCGCTCGGCGTTCAGGCGACGGACGAATTCCTGATGGAGGTCGCGGCGATTTCCGGCAAGGAGATTCCCGAGGCAATTCGCCTCGAGCGCGGCCGACTGGTAGACGCCATGGCGGACAGCCAATCCTGGTTGCATGGTAAGAAATACGCCATCTACGGTGATCCCGACTTCGTTCACGCAATGGCCCGCTTTGTCATGGAGACCGGCGGCGAGCCAACCCATTGCCTCGCCACCAATGGCACCTCGGCATGGGAAGCCGATTTGAAGAAGCTGCTAGCATCCTCGCCTTTCGGCAAGGCTGCCCAGGTTTGGGCGGGCAAGGACCTGTGGGCGCTGCGCTCACTGCTCTTTACCGAGCCGGTGGACCTTTTGATCGGCAATTCCTACGGCAAGTACCTGGAGCGCGACACCGGAACACCGCTGATCCGGCTGATGTTTCCGATCTTCGATCGGCACCATCATCACCGCTTTGCGCTCTTTGGCTACCAGGGAGCGTTGCGCGTGCTGACGACGATCCTCGACAAGATCTTCGACAAACTCGATCGCGAGACGAGCGAGACGGGTGTGACGGATTATTCCTATGACCTCACGCGCTAAGAGCCGTGGCCGGCTTTTCGCCGAGGCCATTCCTTGCCCAATGGACTGGGGAGGCTGAGCAATGTCCTCCCTCAGCGCCAAAATCAAGGACGCCTTCGATGAGCCCGCCTGCGATAAGAACCGTGGCAAAGATGCCAAGGCGCGCAAGGAGGGCTGCTCGAAGTCGCTGACACCAGGGGCGGCAGCCGGCGGCTGCGCCTTTGACGGAGCCAAGATCGTCCTGCAGCCGATCACCGACGTTGCGCATCTGGTCCATGCGCCGCTCGCCTGCGAGGGCAATTCTTGGGACAACCGTGGTGCGGTTTCGTCAGGGCCGACCTTGTGGCGGACAAGCTTCACGACCGACCTCACCGAACTCGACCTTGTGATGGGGCAGGGCGAGCGGAAACTCTTCAAGGCGATCCGCGAGATCAAGCACACATACGCGCCGCCGGCGATCTTCGTCTACTCGACTTGCGTAACGGCGCTGATCGGTGACGACATCGAGGCCGTGTGCAAACGCGCCACGGAAAAGTTCGGTTTGGCCGTGGTGCCGATCAATGCGCCTGGCCTGGCAGGCTCCAAGAACCTCGGCAATAAGCTCGCCGCCGAGGCGTTGCTCGATCATGTCATCGGCACGGTCGAACCCGACGACCCCGGACCCTACGACATCAACATCCTTGGCGAATTCAACCTCTCGGGCGAATTCTGGCTTGTAAAGCCGCTCCTCGATCGGCTCGGGATCCGGGTGCGCGCCTGCATTCCCGGCGATGCGCGTTACCGCGACATTGCTTCCGCGCACCGCGCCCGGGCGGCAATGATGGTGTGCTCGACCGCGCTGATCAGTCTTGCCCGCAAGATGGAGGAGCGCTGGGACATCCCGTTCTTCGAGGGCTCCTTCTATGGCATCTCCGACACATCGCAAGCTCTTCGAAACCTTGTCAGGCTGCTGGTGAGGAAGGGCGCCGATCCGGAGATCCTCGAGCGCACAGAGACGCTGATCGCGCAGCAGGAGGCGATCGCGTGGAAGAAACTCGAATCCTACCGGCAAAGGCTCCAAGGCAAGCGCGTGCTGCTCAACACAGGCGGTGTGAAGTCCTGGTCGGTTGTCCATGCGCTGATGGAGATCGGAATCGAGATCGTCGGCACCTCGATCAAGAAATCTACGGTGCAGGACAAGGAGCGCATCAAACAAGTTCTCAAGCACGACAAGCACATGTTCGAATCCATGGCTGCGAGCGAGCTGTACGCCATGCTCTCTGAACACAGGGCCGATATCATGCTGTCGGGCGGTCGCACGCAATTCATTGCGCTCAAGGCCAAGACGCCCTGGCTCGATATCAACCAGGAGCGCCAGCATCCTTATGCCGGCTATGACGGCATGGTGGAACTCGTACGCCAGATCGACCTCGCCATTCACAATCCGATCTGGTCTCAGGTGCGCCAGCCGGCCCCGTGGGATTGCCAGCCTGAGCTGATAGGCGAATTGCCGTGCACGAGGAACGAGACCGCGTACCTGTTTGATGAATTCGCCTGCGCGACGGCACACGAGTGTTGAGGCGACCGATGGCCCGCATCCTTCCCCAGAGCAAATCGGCGGCAGTCAACCCGCTGAAGTCGTCGCAGCCGCTGGGTGCCGCCTTTGCCTTTCTTGGCGTCGACGGTGCGATGCCGCTGTTCCACGGCAGCCAAGGCTGCACAAGCTTTGCGCTCGTTCTCTTCGTGCGGCACTTCAAAGAAGCGATTCCCTTGCAGACTACGGCGATGGATGAGGTGGCGACCATCCTCGGCGCAGCCGACCATCTGGAAGAGGCGATCCTCAACCTCAAGAACCGCACGAAGCCAACGCTGATCGGGGTGTGCACGACCGCGCTGGTGGAGACGCGTGGCGAAGATTGCGCGGGTGATATTGCCAACATCATGCGGAAGCACACGCAACAGCTTGCGGGTACGGAGGTCGTGCTGGCCAACACGCCGGATTTTGACGGCGCGATCGAA
This sequence comes from Mesorhizobium sp. M4B.F.Ca.ET.089.01.1.1, assembly GCF_004022605.1. NCBI lineage: Bacteria > Pseudomonadati > Pseudomonadota > Alphaproteobacteria > Hyphomicrobiales > Phyllobacteriaceae > Mesorhizobium > Mesorhizobium sp. M4B.F.Ca.ET.089.01.1.1. Next base: position 32,727 of record NZ_RZOS01000001.1, on the reverse strand, counting down.
GAGGGCTGGGCCAAGGCAGTCACCGCAATGATCGAAGGGATTACGCGCTCGGGCGAACGGGCGCGGCACCCGAAGAAGATCGCAATCCTGCCCGGATGCAACCTCTCTATCGCCGACATCGAGCATATGCGGGACATGGTTGAAAGCTTTGGGCTCAAGCCGGTTATTCTGCCCGACATTTCAGGCTCGCTCGACGGTACGGTTCCTGACCGCTGGGTAGCGACCACATACGGCGGCACCAGCGTCGAAGACATTCGCGAGTTGGGCACGGCCATGCAATGCATCGCCATCGGTGAGCACATGCGCCGCCCGGCGAAAGCGCTGCACGGGTTGACCGGCGTGCCTTACGTGTTGTTCCAGTCACTGACTGGGCTGCAGGACACGGACCGCTTCGTGTCGCTGCTGTCTGCGATTTCGGGCGCGGCGGTACCGGCCCGCGTGCGCCGGCGCCGGGCGCAATTGCAGGACGCGATGCTCGACGGACATTTCCATTTCGGCGGCAAGAAAATTGCCATCGCTGCCGAACCAGACCAGCTGTTCCAACTTGCGACCTTCTTTGCTGGCCTCGGCTCCGAGATAGCCGCGGCCGTCACAACGACCGACAGGTCTAAAATTCTCGAGAAAGTCCCGGCGGTTTCGGTTCAGATCGGCGATCTCGGCGATCTGGAAAGTCTTGCCGTCGGTGCTGACCTGCTTGTCACGCATTCGCACGGGCGCCAAGCATCGGAGCGGCTCCGAATTCCGCTCATGCGCATCGGGTTCCCGGTCTTCGATCGACTAGGCAGCCAGCACAAGCTCGCAATTCTCTATCAGGGCACCCGCGACATGATCTTCGAGGTCGCCAGCATCTTCCAGGCCAACCAACACGCGCCCACTCCTGAGGCGCTTGATCCACTCCGTAATCGAGAAATATCACGATGAACGCTGTTCGCCGCCTCTCGCTGGTCAGTAGTGAGGTTTTCGCCCCGATGCCTGAACGACGTAAGGGCGCATTGCGCGTTGCGATCGCCACTCAGGACATGCAGGACCTCAACGCCCATTTCGGGTCGGCCAGGCGCTTTGCTGTCTACGACGTGACGCGCGAGGAATGGAATCTCGTAGAAGCCGTGGCCTTCGATGACGTGTCCGATGAAAGCGGGGAGCATCGGGCCGAGCGCGATGATCGCATCACGCCAAAGGTGGATGCGCTCAAGGGCTGTCAGATCCTGTTTTGTCTGGCAATTGGCGGCCCTTCGGCAGCCAAGCTTGTCGCGGCAAAAATCCACCCGATCAAAGTGGCGGAGCCCCAATCGATCCCACAGGTGCTCTTGCGCACGCAGATGATGCTCAGGACGTGTCCTCCGCCTTGGCTGCGCAAGGTGCTGGCGCGAGCGGGCATTGCCGAAAAGAAACCGTCCTTCGAGGACGAGGACTGAAAAGAGGAGGACGCCAATGCCTGACCCCGCAATCCCCCCAGCTGTCGCCGAAGACGAGGCGGCTCTTTGCACCCCGTTCGTCAAATGCCTCGTGCGGCTGATCCGTTCTCAGGATTCCTATGGCTCGTGGGAACGCAAAGCGGACGCTGAGCTGCTGGGCGACTTCATCATTACCAAGGAACAGCGCCGAGGGATCCCAATCATCGGAGATCCCGATCCCGACGTGCTGTGGAGGCTCGACAAGTACTACGCCGCCATCGGGCTTGCGATCGAGGAGCGCTGCGGCCTTATGGCATCGCCGATGATCCAGGTGAGCCATGAGGGTTTTGGTCGGGTGCTTTTCACGACCGGACGGCTGGTCGTTTTGTCCAAAACGCTGCGCGATGTCCACCGGTTTGGCTTCGAGACGCTCCTGAAGCTCGCCACGGCCGGTACGAAGCTGGTCGACGATGCGATTTCAGTCATCGAAACCTTTCCCCACGTGGCGCTGGCATGATGGGCGCGATTTTCGAGAAAGGCCATCATGACGGACCCGAGAAACTATGTTGGCCAGTCCCCTCGATCCAGGGACTCGAGGCCGACCAGGTTGTTGGGGTATCGCCGATGAAGAAGCCGCTGGTCCTGATCTGCTCGCAAGATGCCGAGTTCTATCTGCTCTACAGCCACATACTGGAGGTTGACGGTTTCAGCAGTGAGACGGCAGACGGCGCGAAGGCTGCGCTGGCCTTGGCCGAACAACGGGAGCTTCAGGCCGTAGTGCTGGATTGCGACCCAGCCAGCATAAACGGGTCCGCAATTTGCGCCCACCTCAAGCGGGAACCGCGCACCACCGACCTGCCTATCATCGCCCTGATCGCGCCTGGCGCCGAGCACCAGCACCTCGATCTCTTGAAGGCAGGCGTTGAGAGCTTTGTGCGGCCGGTGGCTCCGGCCAAGCTGCTCGACTGCCTGCGGGCGAGGCTCGGGCTGACCAAGCGTGGTCCGAACGGGGTTGAAAACGACAGTTGGATTTGTTGTGGAGGCCTGGAGATGAAGCTCGATGCCCATCGGGTTCGCGGTAATGGCCACGACATCCATCTCGGACGGATCGATTTCAACGTGCTGCGGCTTATGATTGAGGCCCCCGGCAAGGTCTTCAGCCGGGACGAGCTTATCGGGGCGGCCTGGCTGCCCAACATTCATGTCGGTGCACGCACCGTCGATGTCCATATCAGCCGAATCAGGAGGGCGCTGAAAACGGCCTTGCCCGGCAGCGTCATTCGCACCGTCAGGTCGGCCGGCTACTCGCTCGAGAAGCCGGACGACTGAAATAGGTGATCGAACGTGGTGCCGCTCTCTCTTCCTCCTGAGAGCGGTGTTGCCGCTTTGAGGCGCTCCTAACGAAGACCAGGAGAAGCAGGCAAATGGAATTTAAAAGCATATTCAGTGTGACGGGTGCTGATCATTCTGATGAGGACCTCACAACAGCTGCCGGACTGTGTGCCGAGGTCGGCGCGCACCTATCGGTACTCATTATACCGCCTCCATTGCTCTTGATGTTGTCTCCGCCCCCCGAATGGAATACAGGACGTGCACAGGCAATTGCAGTACCGAACTATCGATTTCAGCAAATCGAGAAATTTTCACAGGACGTGACCAGAATGGAAAGACGGTCCGCGGATATCCTCAAAAGGCTGAAAGCTATGTCGCTTTCCTGTGACGTTGACACCGACTATTGCGATCCGGCTAGCCTCGGTGAAGTGGCACGACAGCGGGCGCTCTGCGCTGACCTGACGATCGTTGGAGGAGACCTCCTCAACGATGAGACTCTCGGACCTCCTGTTGTCAACGGCTGCTTGTTCGATAGCGGAAAGCCGGTGCTCATCGTGCCGAAGGGCGTTAAGGCGACGCTGTCGCCTCGACGCGTGCTGGTCGGCTGGGATTCGCGTGTAGAGGCCTCGCGTGCGGTTCGGGAAGCTCTTAGTATCCTATCCGCTGCCAAGGAAGTCTGTGTCGCTATGGTCGATCCAAAGGCGCAAAACAACGGGAAAGGCGCGCAGTCTGGAGCTGACATCGCTGCCTATCTTACTCGGCACGGTGCTCGGGTCTCCGTTGACCTGCTTAAGAGCGCCGGCAAATCGGCGGGCACAGTGCTGACCCAGCACGCGAACGACATCTGTGCTGACATGATGGTTATGGGTGCTTATGGCAGCCGTGGGCTGCGTGAGCGGATTTTCGGCGGTCCGCCGAGCTGGAGCTTTGGGAAGACCACATTGCCGCTGTTTTTGGCTCGCTGATCAGCTCCGTAGGAACACCGATCAGGTCGTAGGACCGCCAACCAGTCCGAAGTCGTCGTCGGTTACCGGTCGGATTGCGGAGACATGGCTGGATCCGCGAACATCTTGCGACGCTTGTCAGAGCCAAACCGGACGCCTCGACTGCTTCACGACGCTCTCGTGAACCAACTCGTGCGAGATCGTCCGCAACGGGCAGTAAAGACGAACGGCTGCAGCAGACCGCAGCCAAGCCACAGGGCGGGTGTACCAGGAGACCCCGCCTCGTGCGCGAACCCTGTTGGAAGGCCCCTTATCAGTACCCGGACGCGCGTCAAATCGGCGGCTGTCCCTGTCAGCCTGCGGTGTGCAAGGGCCGCTGCCGCGGAGCTTCCCCTGCCCGATCGTCGGGCGTGCGACAATGTCGGATTCCAGACGAGCTGGAACTGCGCGAACTCGTTGGTTTGACAGGTCTTTATCCGGCACGCCGCATGCATGGGAGTCTCCGAAAGCATTAAGAGCCGTTATCCATGGTTACGCCCCTCGAAAGAAAGAGCCGCTTCCGTCGTGGCAGGGAAACAGCCACTCCTGGGGTGGAGGCCGGCGCTAGAAGCCGCCGTAAGATCCGGAAGAGCCGCGCGACAGCATCACACACTTTCCTTCTGCTCTTGGGTTCGGATCACGCCGCGCCGCTGTCGATGCCGCCGACATTGAGCCCAAGACCTGGAAGGCGGCACACGCTTTTGCTGTCCTCTCAGTCGGGACCGCGGCTCAAGCATGCCTGTGAGGTTCGCATTGCTCAATGCCCGGCAATCGACGTCAACATGCCGCTGAGTTGGAAAACACTCCTAGAGGAGTAAGGATAAGTGGACCTCTTTTGTATTGGTGTGGGTGCTGGACCATCTAATTTGAGCCTTGCGTGTCAGATACAGGAAGAGATTGCGCAAGGGGCACTGTTCCTGGACCGGGAGGTCGATTTCCGAGGACATCCAGGCAGCGCTTTCGATTGCGCGGAGCTCCAGGTCGGCCACTTCCAGGATCTGGTTACTCTGGTCAATCCGCGATCAGCCTACACATTCGTAAACTACCTCCACGAGAACGGGCGTCTTTACAATTTCCTCAATGCGCAATTTCACGGGGTGCTTAGAGCCGAGTTCGCCCAATATCTCAACTGGGCGTTCCAGAAGAATCCGCTTGTCCGTGGCGGCGAGGCCGTTCGCGAAATCCGCTTTGACGGCGAGTTTCGCGTGCGGACGGACAACGCGGTCCTTGATGCAAGAAACCTCGTCATCGACATAGGCAAGCAGGCGCAAATTCCGCCTCAGTTTCATGGCTGGACTGGACCCAACCTGTTCCACTCATCTGAGTTGGCCCACATCAATCCTGAGGTGCAAAAAAAGCATGTCTGCGTTGTTGGCGGCGGACAGTCGGGAGCCGAGCTGCTACTGCACCTTGTCGGCCGGCCGAAAGAACGGCGGCCCGCGGCGATCACATGGGTCTTGACGCGCGAGATGCCTTTCGACGACCACGCGTTCACAAACGGGCTGTTCACGCCATGCTTCTCGGATCGTTTTGCTGCGATGAGCGAGGTGCATCGACAGCTGTTCCTGCGGCGTTTCGCGCTTGCCTCCGAGGGCATTTCAGAAAGCAAGTTGCGCGCGGTCTATCAGGCGCTCTACCACCACGCCTTTCTCGAGCCACACCAATGCGAGATCACATTGCGGCCAAGTTGCAACGTGTCGCGCTGCATCAATGCCGGAGCAGGGCACAGGCTCACGCTGCAACGCGGCTTGGACAACATCGGAGAAGTAACCGCCGATATCGTCATCCTGGCCACCGGGTACGAGAAACCGCTGCCGGGTTTCCTAGAACCGATCGCAGATCGCCTCGAACAGATCGGCAATGAGCTCGCCATCGGCGAGGATTTTTCGGTGTACTGGGACGGACCGCGAGACCGACGCCTTTTCGTTCAGAACGCCTGCCTTGGACAGCGCGGGCTGGCTGATCCGAACTTTGGGCTGCTGGCCTGGCGAGCGCGCCGCATCCTTGACAGCCTTCTGCGGCGCGCGCCATGCGCCAATCCCGAGCATCTAGGGTTCATCAACCGTCCCTTGACGGAGTGCTGGCCCGACCTCGGAGTCGAACAAATGGGCAGCGGGATATGATTCGTCGATATTGATGATCGGCGGTGGCATTCAGGAAAGATTTCCGCCTCTGGCGGCAAAAGCGGGACGAGCAATATTCCTACGGCGTCAGATCGCTCTGCTCGCGCTTGAGCAAGGTAGCGTCGCGCGACTCCTGCTTGGCGTGAAACAGCAAAGGGCATTCAATCACGATGCAGCTTTACGTGCTGTCGGGCTCAACGCCACGTGGATCGAGCCCAACGCCGCCGTTGGCAACCGCGACGCGAATTATGACGCCGGGCCACATGCGGCGGTGGCTGCAAGGGTACCGAGCCTCTCCCGCACTTTCGACCCCATCGCCGAAGTGCGACTACTCCAGGACGCCGAAGCCGGTCTTATCGCCAGCGGGCCAGCCAAACTCTCACCTTCCTAAACGGCAGCCGCTAAGGTGAGCCGTCGAAAGCCGACATTCAGGTTAACGTCAGCTGGCCGTGTTAGGGCTCGCTTATTCAAGGCGGTACCGGCGCTTGCCGAAGCTAAGAAGGGTTGGCATGCCCTTTGCCGTGCTTGATGTGCGGCAACACGGTGAGAGCTCCGCTGAAGCAAGCGAGAGGGAGCAATGCCCTCGAGACCGTGTCCGATTTTGACTGGAAAATATTCCGCGACAAAAGAGACGAAAGGTGTGGAATGACTTTGGACACCAAGATGGAACTGCGTATGGGGTCCCCGGCTCCTGCGCTGAAAGTGGAGAACTGGCTGCGTGGCGAGCCCCTCACGAGCCTTCGGCCCGGCAAGGTCTACCTCGTTGAATTTTGGGCGACTTGGTGCCGACCATGTGTCCACGCCATGCCCCATTTGATCGAACTGCAGGAGAAATATAAAGACAGCGGATTTGAGATTATCGGAGTCGCAGCTTGCGAAAAGGCTGCAACCGCGGACGAAGCGCGGACCAACGTGGATGCCTGGCTGACCGAGAAGTTCCCGAATCTGAATTATCGGACAGCGTTCGATTGCACTGGCGAAATGAAAAAGCTCTGGCTGGAACCCAGCTCTTCGTTCGGGATTCCCACCTCGTTCGTGGTCGACCGCGACGGCCACATCGCTTATATCGGCCACCCGGCACCTCTCGATGACGTTTTGCCGAAAGTCCTTAACGGCAGCTGGCGCAGCAGCTATGAAGCGAAAGCCGTCGATGCAAAGCGAATCTCGCGTGTGCGCGAATCGTCGCTGAGTCAGCCGATATACGCCAAACTTGGGCCGGCGATGCAGGACGAGGATTGGGCAGCGGCACTATTGGCCATCGAAGAAGGCCTCGCCGTGATGCCAGACTCTTTTGATTTTCGGCGGGTTCATGCGGATATTCTGCTTCACAAGCTGCGCGACATCAAAACCGGCTTGCCGCTTATGCGCGAATTGGTCGAGGACGCGATCAACAAAAAGTTCGAAGCGATGTCTTGGGTGGTGATGGCGCTGAACCAACTCTTCCATCCCACGATCGACAACTCCCATCTTCCGCATGATGATCGCTTTGCGATGGGCAAGGAGCTCTCCGAACAGATCCTGGAACTTAATCCTCCGCAAGGCGATGGAGACTTTAAATTCGGGTGTTACTTTCCGGTCGCTCAGTATTATTACGAGAGCGGCAACAAGGACCGGGCGATCGAGTTGATCGAGGTGGCAATCAAATCGCTGGACCATTCGGAGCCAGTGCCGGACCAAACCAAACAGCGCTACCTCACCTCGTTGCTCCAAGCCCTGGCCAACTACACGGGTGAGCCTGCCTGTCACGCGGGTCTCTGTGTGGCTCCGCAAAACAAGACTTCCGAAACTCAAAACGCTGTCACTTCCTGAGCAAGGATCGCGAAGGGCATGACAATTGGAATTGAACACCGGCAAATCCGCCCGCCCAGGCGCACTTCGCAGCAATAACGTCGATGCCGCAAAAGTGCGCGGCTTGCGGCAGGTGGAATTTCCATTGCGTTTACCTCGGGTCGAACCGCGGCGCAGGCGTTCGCGCCGCGGTGAAAGGTCTCGCATTGGTGGACGTGCTCGAGGTCGGCCACGGGACACTGTTGCGTGGGATCGGCTCGCCCAAGCCATTCCCCGCCCACGCAAGCGCCCGAACCACACATCGCAGAAAAAGAGATCGTCCTTCAAGAGGAGTACTGAAATTGGGGAAAAGCGAAATTCCTCATGAACCGGTTGGCCCTGCTGTCCACGGGGACGGCGAGGCCCTTGCTTCCCCGTTCGTCAAATGCCTCCTGCGGCTCATTCGTACTCAGGATTCCTTCGGCTTATGGGAAGGCCATTCGGATGCCGAGCTGCTGGCCGAGTTCATCATCACCAAGCAACAGCAACGTGCGGTACCCTTTGGCGGCGATCCCGATCCTGACGCGCTGTGGAGGCTCGACATGTTTTACACCGCCGTAGCGCTTGCGATCGAGGAGCGCTCCGGCGTGTCGACGTCGCCGACAATAGAAATGAAACCCGTGGGGGCTTCCGGCGGTTGGGCGTTCTGTCGAGACGTCCACCGGTTCGGCTTCGAGACTTTCCGCAAACTTGCTGAGGCCGGTACGAAACTGGTCGACGATGCGACTGCAGCCATTGAAGCCTAGCCCGAGATGGAGCGCATCAAGAAACCATTGTTCCAGGAAGGATCTATGTCAGACCTAGATAAGATGAGGAAGAAAGTCCGAAAGCTCCAGTTGCGTGCAGCTATTGCCAAGATGGCATTGCAGGACCTTGTCGAGGGTCTGCCGGGCAAGTGGGCCGACATACAGGAAGTCGCCGAGAAAACCCAAGCCGTTTATGCCGAGTTGGATGTTGCCAAGAGAGAACTCGCTTCAATGAAGAATTTAGGATGATGCGCACATTCACCACCCGTGACGGCTCCATTTGGATGCCGTCGTACCTGACCTCCATCGATAGCAAGACCTGCATCGGCTGCTGCCGTTGTTTCAAGGTCTGCTCGCGCGATGTGATGCATCTTCACGGCGTTGATGATGCGGGTGAAATCCTCGGCCCCTGCGATGACGAGGACGACGATTTCGACGGCAAGCTCAATCGCATGATCATGGTTGTCGATGATGCCGGCCGCTGCATCGGCTGCGGAGCCTGCGGCCGCGTCTGCCCCAAGAACTGCCAGACGCATGTTGCGGCCGACGAGCTCGCAACATGATCTGGCGAAAACCAGGGGAGCGGCGTGCACTTCATCTTTTTGTCGGCTCGTGGGGCTGGTCCTGTGCAGCAATGCGTCGATGGTTTACTTCGCTTTGGATTCGCTCCGTGTGGCAGTCGTCACGACGCTGGCCTGTTCGCTGCTGCTTCAGGCCGGCTCCTTCGGCCGCGTGCTCTTTCTGATCTGGCAGTCCTCTAGCCGCGCTCGTGGAACTCGCCACAGGGGCCAGCATGCCGATGGTTACAGGAAAGCTCGGGTACCAGTCGTCTGACTCTGATCAACTGCGGAATGCAATTTTCAGCTGTGTCCCGGCTTGGTCGAATGCCCAGCATGTGCTGCTGCTTTGATGCGCGGATGACAGGATCAGTGCTCAGACCCACACCAATTTTGGTCACCCTCTGATGACTGAGCTGATCGTATAGGGAATCTGTGTTCGGCTAACACGCGACCATACCCCTGGGCTGACCGGTGCGTAGCCGGTTCAGGTACTTTTTTGCTGGAGATAGCATGCTGGAAAAATTCGAACGTTATCCGCTCACCTTTGGACCCACGCCGATCGAGAGGCTCGACCGCCTCGGCAAGCATCTGGGCGACAAGGTGGAAATCTACGTCAAACGCGAGGACTGCAACTCCGGTCTCGCGTTCGGCGGAAACAAGCTGCGCAAGCTCGAATACATTGTGCCCGACGCGATCGCGTCAGATGCCGATACGCTCGTCACAATCGGTGGCGTGCAGTCCAACCATACGCGCATGGTCGCTGCGGTCGCCGCCAAGATCGGCATGAAATGCCTCCTGGTCCAGGAGAGCTGGGTCCCACATGATGATGCTGTCTACGACCGGGTCGGCAATATCCTCTTGAGCCGCATCATGGGGGCAGAGGTGCGCCTGGTTGACGAGGGCTTTGACATCGGCATCCGCCGCAGCTGGGAAAAGGCACTTTATGAAGTCAAGGCAAGGGGCGGCAGGCCATATGCGATACCTGCCGGCGCCTCTGTCCACAAATACGGCGGCCTGGGCTATGTGGGGTTCGCTGAGGAGGTGCGTGCCCAGGAAGAGCAGCTTGGGTTTGCCTTCGACTATATCGTCGTCTGTACGGTGACTGGTTCAACCCACGGCGGCATGCTCGTCGGGTTCGCCAAGGATGGTCGACAGCGCAACGTGATCGGTATCGATGCCTCCGCCATGCCCGCCAAGACCAAGGCGCAGGTGCTCGGCATCGCCCAAAATACAGCGAAGCTCGTCCACCTCGGAGCGGAAATTGTCGAGGCAGACGTGGTGTTGTTCATGGACTACGCGTACCCGGGTTATGGCGTTCCATCGGAGGAAACCAAAGAGGCAATCCGTTTGTGCGCGCGGCTCGAGGGCATGATTACGGACCCCGTTTACGAGGGCAAATCGATGCAAGGGATGATCGACCTCGTCCAGAGGGGCTTCTTTCCACAGGGATCGAGGGTCCTCTACGCACATCTAGGCGGCGCGCCGGCGATCAACGGGTACGGCTACACCTTTCGCAACGGCTGACGTTCGGCAGTCTGCGATTCCGCGGTCGCGCTCGAACGTGGGTAGGTAGCGTCGTTCGAGCGCTTGGCTGGAGAAGTGGAGGCAGCGACGGGCATCCACTAATTGGTACCATTACGTGCTGTCGGGGCTCAACGCCACGCGCATTGAGCGCATGCCGCCGTTGGCAACCGCGAGGCGAATTTTGACTCCGGGGCAAGAATCCACACGCGGCGGTGGCGGCACGAGGACCAAGCCGGCGAGTTCGCGCTTTCGAACTGGCGCCAAACTGCCACTGCTCGAGGACCGAGGCCAGTCTAATCACAGGCGAGCCGTCCAAGCTCTCAAGAGATAGGGCGAAACCCGACAGCGGCAGAAGACATGTCGGGTTCACGACAATCGGCCGCATTTAGCCTCGTGGAGAATTTCAAAGCATTTCCCGCCGCTTACCGGAGCTGAGGGAATTGGCACCTCCGTTGCAGCTTGATGTGCGGCAACACGGTGAGAGCTTCGCTGAAGCAAGCCAGAGGGAGCGATGCCCTCGAGACCGTGTCCGATTTTGACGGGAAAATATTCCGCGACAAAAGAGACGAAAGGTGTGGAATGACTTTGGACACCAAGATGGAACTGCGTATGGGGTCCCCGGCTCCTGCGATCAAAGTGGAGAACTGGCTGCGTGGCGAGCCCCTCACGAACTTTCGGCCCGGCAAGGTCTACCTCGTTGAGTTTTGGGCGACTTGGTGCGGACCATGTGTCGACGCCATGCCCCATTTGATCGAACTGCAGGAGAAATATGAAGGCAGCGGATTTGAGGCGGTCGGAGTTGCCGCCTGCGAACAGGGTCCTACCGCAGACGAGGCGCGGACCAACGTGGATGCCTGGCTGACCGAGAAGTTCCCGAATCTGAATTATCGTATCGGGTTCGATTACATTGGCGAAATGAACAAGCTCTGGATGGATCCCAGCTCTTCGATTGGGATTCCCACCTCGTTCGTGGTCGACCGCGACGGCCACATCGCTTTTATCGGCCACCCGGCGGAACTCGATGACGTTTTGCCGAAAGTCCTTAACGGCAGCTGGCGCAGCAGCTATGAAGCGAAAGCCGCCGATGCAAAGCGCATCGCGCATAACCAACTTGCAGCGCGCGAAATGTCGCTTACCGGGCCGATATACGCCAAACTTGAGCCGGCGATGCAGGCCGAGAATTGGACGGCGGCGCTCTTGGCCATCGAAGAAGGCCTCGCCTTGATGCCAGACTCTTTTGATTTTCGGCAGATTCATGCGGATCTTCTGCTTCACAAGCTGCGCGACATCAAGACCGGCATGCCGGTCATGCGAGAATTGGTCGAGGACGCGATCGACAAAACGTCCGACGCGGTGTCGTGGATGGCCTTGGCCCTCAACCAACTCTTCGATCCCACGATGGACAATTCCCATCTTCCGCGCGCGGAGCGCTTTGCGATGGGCAACGAGCTCTCGGAACAGATACTGGCACTCAATCCCCCGAACGGCGATGGCCCGTTTAAATACCGCCGGTACCTCCCGGTAGCTCAGTATTATTACGAGAGCGGCAACAAAGATCGCGCAATCGAGTTGATCGAGGTGGCACTGAAATCGGTGGACCGGCTGGGGCCAATTCCGGACCACACCAAACAGTACTATCTTACCCCATTGCTCGAAGCACTGGCCAACTACACGGGTGAGCCTGCCTGTCACGCGGATCTTTGTGTGGCTCCGCAAAAGAAGGCACCCGAAACTCAAAACGCAGTCACTTCCTGAGCAAGAATCGCGAAGGGACTGACAATTGGAATTGAACACTGGCCAATCCGCCCATCGAAGCTCTCTTCGCAGCAAGTATGTCGATGCAGCAGGGCGGCGGCTTGCGGCAGGTTGGATTTCAATTGCGTTGACCACCGGTCGGATCGCGGCGCAGACGATGTGCGCCGCGAATTCGCGCCGCAGGTCTCGCACTCGTGGACATGTCGAGGTCGGCCACGGGGCACTCTTGGGGTTGGCCCGCCCAAGCCATTCGTCGGCCACGCAAGCGGACCCGGAGTGGGCATCGCAGGAAAAGGAAATCGTACCTCGAAGACGAAGACTGAAATGACGAACAACGAAATTCCTCCGGTTGGCCCTGCTGTCAACAATGACGAAGAAGCCCTTGCTTCCCCGTTCGTCAAATGCCTCCTGCGGCTCATTCGTACTCAGGATTCCTTCGGCTTATGGGAAGGCCATTCGGATGCCGAGCTGCTGGCCGAGTTCATCATCACCAAGCAACAGCAACGTGCGGTACCCTTTGGCGGCGATCCTCGATCCTGACGCGCTGTGGAGGCTCGACATGTTTTACACCGCCGTAGCGCTTGCGATCGAGGAGCGCTCCGGCGTGTCGACGTCGCCAATAATTGGAATGAAGCCCCTGCGGGCTTCCAGCGGTTGGGCGTTCTGTCGAGACGTCCACCGGTTCGGCTTCGAGACTTTCCGCAAACTTGCTGAGGCCGGTACGAAACTGGTCGACGATGCGACTGCAGCCATTGAAGCCTAGCCCGAGATGGAGCGCATCAACAAAACCATTGTTCCAGGAAGGATCTATGTCAGACCTAGATAAGATGAGGAAGAAAGTCCGAAAGCTCCAGTTGCGTGCAGCTATTGCCAAGATGGCATTGCAGGACCTTGTCGAGGGTCTGCCGGGCAAGTGGGCCGACATACAGGCAGTCGCCGAGAAAACCCAAGCCGTTTATGCCGAGTTGGATGTTGCCAAGAGAGAACTCGCTTCAATGAAGAATTTAGGATGATGCGCACATTCACCACCCGTGACGGCTCCATTTGGATGCCGTCGTACCTGACCTCCATCGATAGCAAGACCTGCATCGGCTGCTGCCGTTGTTTCAAGGTCTGCTCGCGCGATGTGATGCATCTTCACGGCGTTGATGATGCGGGTGAAATCCTCGGCCCCTGCGATGACGAGGACGACGATTTCGACGGCAAGCTCAATCGCATGATCATGGTTGTCGA
>NZ_RZOS01000001.1:0-19150 GCF_004022605.1 Mesorhizobium sp. M4B.F.Ca.ET.089.01.1.1 | reverse complement strand
TCAAGGTCTGCTCGCGCGATGTGATGCATCTTCACGGCGTTGATGATGCGGGTGAAATCCTCGGCCCCTGCGATGACGAGGACGACGATTTCGACGGCAAGCTCAATCGCATGATCATGGTTGTCGAAGATGCCGGCCGCTGCATAGGCTGCGGAGCCTGCGGCCGCGTCTGCCCCAAGAACTGCCAGACGCATGTTGCGGCCGACCAGCTCGCAACATGATCTGGCGAAAACCAGGAGAACGGCGTTGCACTTCATCTTTTTGTCGGCTCGTGGGGCTGGTCCTGTGCAGCAATGCGTCGATGGTTTACTTCGCTTTGGATTCTCCGTGTGGCAGTCGTCACGACGCTGGCCTGTTCGCTGCTGCTTCAGGCCGGCTACTTCGGCCGCGTGCTCTTTCTGAGCTGGTCATGCGGCTTGGCGCAAAGCAAGCTTCTTGTGCTCGCGCAGGTCATCCATGTTGATGTAGCGGTTGGCCTCCATCCAGTTTTCGTTGGTTTCGACGGCCAGCGCCCTGACCAGGCGCAGGCAGCTTTCGGCGTTCGGGAAGATGCGCACGACATAGGTGCGCCGGCGGATTTCCTCGTTGAGGCGTTCCAGCATGTTGGTGGACTTCAGGTGCTTGTGGTGCTGGCGCGGCAGGCAAAAGAAGGTCAGCGTGCATTCGATGGTCTCCTCTCCCCAGCTCGTCAGTCGCGGATAGCGGCCCGACCATTTGGCAAGCCATGCGGCGAGATCGGCCTTGGCCTCGGCGAGATCGCGCGGTCGTAGAGCCAGCGCAACTCCTGCAGGCAATCATCGCCACGATTTCTCGGCAGGTGATCGAGCGCGTTCCTGAGGCACGTAGCAGCGCTGCCAGGCGGGCTTCGGGGATCACCCCGCCGATCGCCGCCACCAGGCTGGCATGATCGTCGGACACGACCAGTTCGACGCCCCTGAGCCCGCGCGCCTTCAGCGCGACGAGGAAATCCCTCCAGGCCGAGCGGCTTTCGCGATTAGCCATCTCGACGGCCAAGATCTGGCGCCGGCCGTCCCAATCGATGCCGACAGCGATCAGCACCGCCTGGCTCATGACGACGCCGCCCGACGCGATCGCGCCAGATGCCCGATACGCTCGTCACAACCGGTGGCGTGCAGTCCAACCATACGCGCATGGTCGCTGCGGTCGCCGCCAAGACCGGCATGAGATGCCTCCTGGTCCAGGAGAGCTGGGTCCCACATGGACATCCGCGCCTGGTTCAGCCCTAGCGGTGAAGGCATGGCAGCAAGCTCAGCGCCGCTAAACAACACATCGCCAAGGCATGCGAACATTGCATGCTCTCTCGCTCGAACACGCCGCGGCGGGGGCGCTCGTCTCCACGTAGAAGGACCAGATTTGCCATCGAGCCTTCTCCTGTTCACGGCAAATTTCACCCTAAATGCACCGCCGCCTCGGAGATTGGCCCCAGCAGATGTCCGTAGGCAATCATTCTCTGACGTTGCCGAGCGGCGGAACTGGGCGCCATATTCCTTTACCATCAGACGGACCCGGTTCTCGACGTCGCGGCTGATAGCGACAAGGCAGGTGCCAGCGGGAGGATGGCGTTCCAGCGGCCCGCCCCAGTTCGAAATACGACTAACCGTCACGGAAGACTTAACTTGGCAGTTCGGCCACCGTCTACGACAAAAATCTGGCCGGTGACGAATGCAGCTTCGTCGGAGGCAATCCATGCGACCATGGCGGCAACTTCCTCAACGCGGCCTGTTCGGCCCAACGGATGAATGGTACCAAGCCGTTCCAGTGCCTTCTCGGGCAAAGCGGCGACGAAATCGACATTGAGATCCGTATCGATCCAACCAGGCGCTACGCCATTGCAGCGCACCCCGTCTTGCCCGCCGTCCACCGCTACGGCGCGTGTAAGGCCATGCAGCCCAGCCTTCGAGGCACAATATGCCGCGTGCCCTGGGTTAGAGGCCAATCCCTCTATCGAGCCAACATTGACGATTGAGCCACGGCTTCTGCGAAGATGAGGCATGGCGCGACGGATCAGCAGGAAAGGAGCATCAAGATTCAGCGCCATTGTGCGTCGCCACTCGTCAAGCCCGGTATCATCTACCCTTGCTTCAACCATGCACCCAGCGTTGTTGACCAGGATATCGAGGCGGCCAGCCTGTCGAACGACATGGTCAATTACCATGTTCGGAACGCCGGGGTCGCAAAGGTCCGCGACTATCCCTTCTCTATGACCGGTCGCCTCGAGCTGAACCGCAAATACTCTGGCCCCGTCGCTGGCAAGTCTGTCGGCGATTGCCGCCCCAATGCCGCGGCTAGCCCCGGTCACTAAGGCGACCTTCCCCATAAAACGCTTCATTCGGCTGCCCTTTCGCCATTCACCGTTACAAGCATGCCGACGCGAGACGCACGCGCAGGCCGGTTTAATCCGGACACCTTCTCCCGCGTGGTCAAGGCCTACTCCACCCCGTCGGCGATGCGACCATTAAGCGGCCGCAAGATGAATAGGCGTCTCTGACTCCGAAGGCCCAACCTGATGGCCGTGCGCGACGCACGAGCCCGGTCCGGCGCCGCGATTCGTTGCTCTTAGTCGATTTGAACTGAAATGCGAGCATCTGCGCTGACGCTTCTTTCTTCGTTAGGTGCCCGGGCTTTGTCCCATACCACCATGATTTCATGGGTTTCAAAGGCATCCTCAGAACATGTTTAGTAACACCCTGTATATTGATGCCAATTCAGCTGCGATGGACCCATATGCCTGAACGAATTGGCCCGTAAGCCCTTCTTGCTATCAAACCCTTTTATGCTTTCTCCTCGGCCCGCCCTGCGATCGTGCCTTCAGGACATTGCTTTGCGGAGCCGCACAGAGGGCGCCGTAATAAACCTCCTCACCCTTGTAGTTGGCTAAGGCCTGCAGCAAGTTCGGTAGAAGGTGTTGTTTCAGCTCGTCCAGCATAGGGTCCGCACTGTCCAGCGATTTCAGTGCGAACTCGATTAGCTCAATCGCACGATCTTGGTTGCCGCTCTCGTGATAGTATCGAGCCACCGCCGGATAAGTCCGGAACTTGTGGCCGTCGCCTTGGAGTGGATTGCGTGCCAGGATATGCTCGGCCAACTCTTTGCCGAGCGCGAAGCGCTCATGAGACGGAAAGTGCGAGTGGTCGTGCGCCGGACCGAAAAGTTGGTCTAATGTTGCCAGCAGCCAATGCTCGGAGTTCCTTTCGATCGCGTCGCGAGCCAATTGGCGTATGACAGGCAACCCGGCCGGCATGTCTTGCATTCTGTGAAGCAATACATGCGCCTGAGCCAAGCGGAAGTTGATGTCGTCGGGCATCAAGGCGCTGCCCTCTTCGACTGCTGAGAGTGCCGTCTCCCAGTCCTCTTTTCTCACTGCGGCCCAAAATCTCCTATTAATTGACTTGGTCAACGCTTGTTCGCGCTCGGCGATCCGCTTCGAGTCGACTTTCGATGCGTCGCTGGTGCGCCAGCGGCCGTTGAGCACTCTCGCCAAGACCTCGTTAAGTCGAGTAGCGTGACCGATATAGGCGATACGACCGTCTGCATCGATTACAAACAAGATCGGAAATTCGCCAGAAAAGCTTGCTTCCATCCAACGCTTTTTCATTTGGCCCGTATGGTCGAACGCGATCGGAAAATTCAGGTTCGAGCACTTTTCGGTCAACCACGCGTCCAGCTTGACCCGCGCCTCAACCGTCGATAGCGCGCCTTCATGAGCCGCGACCACGATGACCTCGAGCCCACTGTGCTTGAACCTTTCCTGCATCTGCATCAGATGGTGCATCGCCGCCGCACATGGTTCACTCCCAGTTGCCCAAAATTCGACGACGTATACTTTGCCGGGCTGGAAATGTGCGATGGGCTCGCCGCGCACCCAAGTCTCCACATTGATCGAAGGAGCCGGCGACCCCATCTGCAAAACCATATTGCTCTCCAACGCCATCCCAAAGCTGCGCGGCTTTATGGCAAGCTGTTCCCTGAGAGACGGTGCACCGAGTCGACTGAAAGGAGGCCTCTATCGTCAGGCGGGCTTCGATGCAGTCAGCCGTCAATCAGTTTTGCCGCATTTCAACCAGCAAAGGCCGTGCCAGCGCGCTGAACGCCCGCTGACGGCATTAATTTACCTTTGAAAACATCCATGTGTAATGATGCGGACATTTTTGTCAGGTGTTTGTTTCGAATCCGCCATTTTGTCAGTTGCTGTCGGTCTGGGCGTTTAGAGTCCTCGCGCCAGACTGCGATGGGGCAGCAGCACCTGAATACAGACCTGCCACTGAGAATTTCCTCCATCTGAGACTAGAGTCAGGGTCCTTGATTACGGACTGATGAAGACAAAGCGATTTACGGAAGAGCAGATCATCGCGGTTATGCGCGAGCATGAAGAGGGTGCGAAGGCTGGCGATCTTGCCCGCAAGCACGGGATCTCCGAGGCGACGCTGTATAGCTGGAAGGCCAAGTATGGCGGGATGGACGTCTCCGACGCCAAGCGCCTGAGGCCTTGGAAGACGAGAACGCCAAGCTAAAGAAGCTGCTCGCCGACGCTCGAAGCCTCGGCAGTGCGCGAGCTTCTGTCGAAAAAAGTTAGGACCCGCCGCCAAGCGCGAATCCGTAGCGCATCTGCAGGCCGTCATGGGCCTATCGGAGCGTCGGGCCTGTCCTTCGTCGGCGCCGATCGCAAGATGATTGATACCAGTCTGGCCGACCGCCAGAGACACAGCTGCGTGGTCGGCTGCGCGACCTCACGCACGAGCGTCGACGCTTCGGTTACCTGCCCGTCGTCCACGGTGGCGGCAATCTGTTCTTCCAACTCGCAAACGCCCGCTACGAGAAGGGCGCAATGATTGTTACCTCAAATCGCGGCTTCGCCGAATGGGGCGAGGTCTTCGGCGACCCTCGTCGCAACCGCACTTCTCGATCGCCTGCTTCACCATGCGGTCGTCGTCCAGATCGAAGGATCGAGTTATCGGCTCCGCCAGCACGCCGAGCTCATGCCAGAACACTTGCGATCAAAAGCCTCCATCACATTGCCGACATTAAATTCACCATCGCGACCGCGCGGCCGGCCACCGAAAAATGGACACCCCCACCGGGACAGCCTGAGCGGCGAAACTGGGGAATTTTACTTCGGCACTTTTGGGGACGAGTGGCATTGACAGGTGACGCGCAGGGGATTGCACAGATTGTGCGCACACGTTGGTTCAAGGCAGTTCATCTGAAGTCCGCTACTGGCCAGAGGCCGCGCACGCTCACCGCGGCGCGCAACACTGTCAGGGCGGCACTGCCAACGAGCAGGTCATCCGACGCATGTTGCGTTCCCTGGGGCTAAGCAACCCTATCTCTCTCTTGGAAGGTGCCTTGGGTTTTCTTGAGGTACGGTGCGTAAAAACCCGATACGAGCAGAGGATGATCGCGAGGCAATGTGGAGAAGCCTCCGGCTGAGCCTCGGCAATTTCTAGACGAACAAAGACATACCGATACCCCAATGCACTCGAATTCCGATGTAGCGTAGTTCCACGTCACTTCGGCGCCAGAAGAGATATGCTGAATGGCGACGAAGTCGTAGGCCCCGAAGCGATTGGGCACAATCGCTAAGTTTGGATCACAACAATGATTCACAATGACAGCCGGCTTATGAAAGAGAGCATGGACATTCCAGTCCAGTTGAAAGGAGTTTGTCGTTCGAACCGTTTCCATACGGTCAATTAGCCCGATGACGACAATTTCCCCCGGCAGGAAGTCGCGAGCAGCGAATACCCCGCGCCCCCTTTCTCCTCCCGTGCTGAGGATTTTTACGTTGCGGGCATTGAGCTGCTTTGCGCACGCGACGTCATCCGTCAAAATAGACAGATCTTGGTTTATGTGAGTATCAGACATACTGTTTCTTTCGCCTGCTCGATTGAGGGATGAGTACTTTTCGCCAGAGGTCGCTTGGAATTTCGCTGTTTTCGGAACGTCCTCCTAAAATCCCGATGGTTCCAAGTAATTTACGAAGTTGGGGGCTTGTCCATGTTTTGCGCCTTAGGTCCCAGTCAGCGGCGCCTACTGTCTCTCCCAGGAAACACTCAAAAATCGTGCCGATTCACCCGCCCGGCAGCCGAGGATTTTGATTTCTCTCGGCTATTTGACTGAGGCTAACGAAGAGATTGCCTATCACGCGTGTGTAGCGAATCCGACAGACCAGCAGGCGAAGTGGTGACAACGCGTCTGCAAGCGAGCAGTTTATCCTGCTGCGGATGGTGCGCGTGACACGCCAGCCGGGGGTCCAGGTCTCGAAAGCGTTAGCATACCGCAGGAAGTGGCTGCAAAACCCCTGTTGCCGCCAGATGCCGCGCACATTGAGTTTCAAAGGCGCGGTCAAGGGACTAATGCGTGACAATACTGTCCCACCTATGGCGTTTTCTGAGTTCGACTGGGCCGCTTCGACCCCGCAGTGTATTGTCACGCGAGTAGGCGGCGGCCCGCTCTCTCATGCTTTGGCCAAATGAGCATAACTTGCTGCGAAACGCCCGAGTTTGTGTTCGCCGCAAGTCACCGGCCGGTAGCGCAGAGGGTTGCTGTCAGTGACACATGAGGCCAATGGCTCAATGATCGCATCGAAATCAGCATCGATAAAGAAGGGGATTGAGTATCGCTCACGCCCTGAGCTATTCACTACGCGATGTAGGTTGGCCAGATAGACACCGTTGGTGAGCCGCTGAAGCAGGTCCCCGACGTTGATTATGAAAGTACCGTGGATCGGCGTGCCTTGTACCCAATCGCCGTCTCGGTTCATGACCTGAAGACCGCCGACGTCGTCCTGTGCAAGGATGGTCAAATTGCCGTAGTCGGTGTGGGCGCCGATTCCGATCATGTCTTCGCTGATATAACCACTCTGCGGCGGGTAGTGAAGCAGCCGCTGAATGCTGATCGGGTTCCGCATGAGGTCCTCGAAATAGCTTTCCGCCAGGTCCAGACTGAGCGCAATTCCCTGCAAAAGTTTTTTCGATAGGCCCACCATCTCTTGATGGTATCTGTATGTCAGCTCCCGAAACTCGGGCCAACCTGAGGGCCACTGGTTAGGACCAAAAAAGGGACCTTCTAAGGTCGAACGTTCAGGTCCGAAGTCGAAGCACTCCTTGAGGTCTTTGGTCTTGCCCGGATCGGTGTTCTCGCCGAACAGCTCAATGTAACCGCGAAAGGCCGAATCGGAATTGCCAATATGCAGTGACGACTTCTGCGACAATGGCAAATTAAAAAACCTGCGGCTCACATCAAACACCGATTGTATGAAATCCTGCGGGACTCCGTGGTTCTTCACATACATGAATCCAGTATTGGAAAGCGCCCACCGTATCTCCCTGGCCACCACCTGTTTGTTCGTACCGTTGAGGAGCGGTCCGATGTCGACCACCGGTATTTTGTCAAAGCTTTCGCGTTTTGCGCGCAGCTTATCGTCTAGTCTGGCTACTAAACCTTTGGACATTAGTACACCTTTGTTTTGCCGATTGAAGCCGACGCATAGCTGCCGGCCATTTGGATTTATCGTGACGCGAAGTAGTACTGAAACGCGCCACCGTGCTGGAAATACCCCTACTCGTCTTTAGGTCATCCACAACAGGGTTTCGCTCCCGAGGCAGAGCATGATCACAACCCCTGTCGCTCTGCCGCGCTGACCTTCTCGGGCACTTGAAAGACCCAATAGTCCGCACGCTCCTCGGCCACGTATCTGCCGTTGCTTAGACACTGCGCCAGTAAAAGAACGCCCTCATCCTGCAGACGCCGCGCTTCGTCCTCGAAGAATGCGGCCTCGGCGTAGCTCTTGCGGATGCTTGTGATGATGAATCCTTTCGGGCGCGTGACGCGAGCCAGCTCGCGCAGCCCGTCTGGTCTAACGTGCCCAAGTGTAAAGACACCGCAGCAAACCGTGATATCATAGCCCGCGTCGGCGTACTCAGAGAGTACTCCGTTAAGGTCGACACAGTCTTGGACATGACGGTAGACTCGGGTTTGCCGCGCCTTTTCGGCCATCTCTTTGGAAAGATCGAACCCATCGATCAGCCCGAAGCCGAGGCGTTCCAGTTGCACGCCGACAAGGCCTGTTCCGCAGCCAGCATCCAGGATTGTGATGGCAGTTCGCTCGCTGCTCAAATAGGCTGCCTGCACGGTGCCCGCTAGTTCCGCCACGATCATCGGGCCGTAGTACCCCTCGGAGCCAACATCCACATCGTAGGCCCCAGCCCATCCCCGATAGAATTGGGTTAGGCGATCGGCGTCGCCCTCGAGTACGAGGGCGTCCCTGATGCGCTGTCGTGCGACTTGTTCCAGTGTCGTCTGCTGATCGACGGTATTCATGGCAACTCCTCTGATAGGCATAATCGGAAGCGGCTATTCGGCTCCTGATGCCAACTCTCAAATGTGAGAATCAAAGCTCGTGCCAATTGGCCAAAAGCCCGAAGAAAAGCAATTTTGATGAATTCTGCTATCAGGCTGAGGCACAACAACACAACATTGCTCCAACGAAGCCTGTCCGCAAACAACAAAGCCGACAAAGTGTCGGGTTGTGAACTTGCGACCCAGCGTACAGCACTGCCCGCGAACTCATGAAAATCCCGCGCGCCTCCTACGTTGTCAGCTCTATCAATTCCAGTGGCCTGCTATGTGGTGGGTCCGGAATGAGCTGGTACGGGTTGATCAGCCCGGTGCTCGATTGCCATTGGCAATGCAGATGCGGTCGAAGATTTGCGGCCGAAGGAGGCGTCCGCTGGGACTATCGCCGTTTTGGGGCAGGTCAGGATTGCCCTGGCGCTGGAGTCAGTGATGAGGCGCTAAGCTGGGCTTTGGATGGTGTCCTCTCGGACAGCCCAGGACGTCATCCAGCGGCAGACGACGATGGCTTCTTCGGTCGACGTCAGGCACGGTGCTCTTCGACGCCTCGGCTCCCATCGGAGCATCGGCCCGATCGCGTTGAGCGCGAAAGCCAGGCTGCCGAGGTGCTTGCCAATTGATGGCACGTGGGTTTTGCGGGGCTCGTAAGGGGGCGTCACCGAGTATGGGTCAGCCGCGACAGGTACTGGGGTTGGCGCCGAAGGCTTCGCGGAAGCACTTCGAAAAATGTGAGGCCGACACGAAACCACAGGCGACCGCGATCTCAATAATCGGCAACTCTGTTTGTGCAATGAGACGCTTCGCGCGGCTAAGTCTCAAATGCAGGTAAAAGCGCATGGGAGACAACGAAACCGATCGCTGGAAGAGCCGTTCAATCTGACGCTGTGAGCGGCCGACACATCTTGCGATGTCGCGTAAGGGCAGCGGGTCCTCAATATGCTCCTCCATAATGCGAATCACTTCGGCGACCGGCTTGCAGATGCCGGCTTCGCCGCCATTCATGGTCCATTGTCTATCAGAGGCAGGGCGCCAATACCCGGCAGTCGTATGTCGGCAGACGGTCAACGCAATGTCTCTGCCGAGGCGTTCGCTGATCAGCTCCATAACGAGGTCGAACGACGCAAATTCTCCTGCGCAAGTGAGGAGGTGACTATCACGAACGAATAGCCGGTCAGTGACCTGAAGCCGGCCAAATTTTTCAGAGAAAGCGGCTCTCTTGTCCCAATGGATTGTGCACGCGGTGCCGTCCAGCAACCCGCTGTCCGCCAACAGCCATGTCGCCGTACCCAACGCTGTGATTGGAACACCATGCCGCTTGCAAAGCCGAAGAATCTTGCTGAGAGCAGCAGACGTCTGCCTTTCGACCCGTTCGCCTGCACAGACAATGACCATGTTCGTACCTTTGCCAGCCGGAACGCATTCGCCGGTGCTAGCGAAGTCGCTGCCGACCGACAGGACGAACCCGCTGGCGCATTCAACCGGCTGGCCATCCAGGCTTGCAATCGTCCACTCGAAGAATGATCGACCGGACACAGAATTCGCGATGCGAAGGGGATCTACAAATGACGAAAGGCTGAGTAGCGAAAATCCGGGAAGTGCCAGGATAACCAGTCGGTATACGTCCTGCGTGTCGATCACCTGCCGGCTGGGGTTCCATCCCACGATCCGCGAATGATCTCCTGTTGAAAATGGCGCATTCATAAGGTCATACATCCTGGTTGATGGTGATCAACATCGAGCGGCCGCAAACGACACCGGCGCCTTCAGGGTTGGCACCGCAGCCATTCAACTACGGGTGTTATGCTTGCGCTTCATGAAGTCCTTGGCGGTCTCGACAGCCACCGCCGCGTCGCGGCAATAGGCATCGGCGCCGACGGCCTTGCCGAATTCCTCGTTCAGCGGCGCACCGCCGACCAGCACGACATAGTCGTCGCGAATGCCCTTTTCCTTCATCGTGTCGATGACGACCTTCATGTAGGGCATGGTGGTGGTCAGCAGCGCCGACATGCCGACAATATCAGGTTTATGCTCTTCAATCGCCGCCATATACTTCTCGACCGCATTGTTGATGCCGAGGTCGATGACGTCGAAGCCGGCGCCTTCCATCATCATGCCGACGAGGTTCTTGCCAATGTCGTGGATGTCGCCCTTGACGGT
This sequence comes from Mesorhizobium sp. M4B.F.Ca.ET.089.01.1.1, assembly GCF_004022605.1. NCBI lineage: Bacteria > Pseudomonadati > Pseudomonadota > Alphaproteobacteria > Hyphomicrobiales > Phyllobacteriaceae > Mesorhizobium > Mesorhizobium sp. M4B.F.Ca.ET.089.01.1.1. Next base: position 8,620 of record NZ_RZOS01000001.1, on the reverse strand, counting down.
GCCGATCACCATCTTGCCCTGCTTTGGCGCGCCGGTGGCGATAAGCAGCGGGCGCAGGATGAACATGCCGGCCTTCATCGCATTGGCCGACAGCAGCACTTCCGGAACAAACAGGATACCGTCGCGAAAATCCTCGCCGACGATGCGCATGCCTTCGACCAGCGCCTCGGTGAGCACCTTGTAGGGCGCCCATCCGCGCTCCAGCAGGATGGCCGTGCCTTCCTCAATTTCTTCCTTCAGCCCGTCATAAAGGTCGTCGTGCATCTGCTGCACGAGTTCCTCGTCGGACAGCTCGGAAAGGATGATCTCTTCGTCAGCCATGTTGGTTCACCTGATGCTCAATTCAAAGGAGGTCGGCGCCCCATCTCGATGGGGCACCGATCAGGCTTCCGGTTCGAAGCCTTGGGAGTTGATTTTCAGGCTGCCAGCCACTATTCCCGCAGGTGAATCTGGGAACCGGAAGACTGGCCTGTGCGGCGCCGGATTGCGGGAATATCAGTGTCCATCATCGCGTCACCCTCAGCGGAATGACCCGCATCCCGCGTCAAACATCAGTGGCCCGGCCGTCCAATAGGGGCGGACCCTAGCTTAATCTCGCGCTGATGATAGGCGCCGGCAATTGTCCTGAGAATGCGCAAAAGCTTTCGCTTGTCTTAAATCCAGTTTATATCCAGAGGCGGATAGGGTGAGGGGCAATTCAGGTCACGGGCGGAGTTCTTCAGACTGGACGAGAAACCAGTCAACCAAAATCTTGCATCTCTTGTTCTTGCTGGCATCCTCGCTGGCCAACAGAAAGAAGGCCCTGTCGGTCTGGATTTGGGTTGGCAATGGCTTGACCAGGAGGCGGTTGTCGAGCAACTGCTGGGCGGTAAGGGACCACCCCAATGCTATTCCTTCACCAGCCAGAGCCGCTTGAAGCGTTAGCTGGTAGTCATTGAACACGATATTGGGCTTGATGTCGCTGGCATCGCCGCCTGCCAACTCGACCCATTCGGGCCAATCCAGGCGCTTGCGAAAAGCATCGGACGAATGAATCAGTTGATGGTGGATCAGATCTTCGACGGCTTGGGGAGCGGGGTGCGACAGAAGATATGCCGGTGAGCAGACGGGAAAGATGATCTCGTCGCAAACGAACCAGCTGTTGGCCCTTTCAAAATTCCGGGGCCGCACCCAAACCGTCACGTCGATCTCATGATCTGGCTCGACATCGCGGTCGGTGGCGACCACCTTGATCCTGACGTCCGGATGCTCTTCCTGGAAATGATAGAGTTGAGGCGCGAGCCAATGTGCCGCCAGAGATGTCGAAGCTGCGAAAGTTATGTACTTCGTTCCGCGATCAGTGATGGTCTCAAGCCGCTGTTCCAGACGGCGGAAGCTGTTGCGCACCTCATCGTAGAGCTGCCTGCCGGGCTCGGTCAGCTGCACTCCCCGATTGTCTCGGACAAAGAGTGCCGTCCCGCAATGCTTTTCGAACATTTTGATCGAATGCGAGATACTTGGCTGCGTCACGTTGAGTTCGCTGGCCGCGTTCTTGAAACTCAGCGTTCGGGCCGCCGCTTCGAAGACGAAAAGCGAATGCGTCGATGGGACAAGATTGCGAAGCTTGGACATGAAGCAGGTCTATATCAGACCGCATATTTTCCGTCTACGAGACGAACGACACATCGTTTATTCGAAACAGGAACAAGCCAGAGCGAGCGGTGCACTACCCACCGGCCGCCTTCACCGAGCGAGTTGGCAGTGAACTCTTTGAATCAAACAAAGACAAGAGAGCGTATTGTCGTCCAAGCACCGCATCCGGAGCCAACAGTCTCAGGGTGGTACCGCACGTCGGGACCGGAGCTACCCTTAGTGCCGCAGCAAGGCGATGTCACATGCGATTGCCTGGTCATTGGCGGCGGCTGGATGGGGCTTCACGCGGCCCGCCGATTTGCCGAACTCAACCCCCAGTCTTCGGTAATCCTCGTCGACGCCGGACGTATCGGGGACAATGCATCGGGGCGGTGCATGGGCTTCGTCATCGATCTCGCGCACAATCCCCGAAAACGCGACTTCGTTGAAGACATTAGGGGAAACAAGGAAGAGCTGTACGTCAACCTTGAGGGCATCGCCTACATTCGAACCGCCGTCGAGGAGCATGGGGTAGACTGTGATTGGGACCCGCAGGGGAAATACCACAGCGCGGCCACGTCTCACGGCGTTGCCGATCTACACCGCTTTTCGGAGGCGCTCGATAAGCTTGGACAGAAGTACAGCTGGGTTGAAGCCCCTGAAATTCAGTCGATCACCGGCAGTAAGCACTACGTCAAAGCTTTGCATCACCCTGGCACGATTCTGGTCCAGCCTGCGAAGTATCTCAAGAACGCCGTAAACAGCCTCCCCGAGAACGTTACCATCCATGAAAACACCGCCATTGTGGCGGTCCAGTTCGGTGCGCCGAAGCACATCTGCGAGACGCCTGCTGGAACAATCAGGGCTTCGAAGGTCATCATCTGCGCATCGGGTTATCTGACGAGATTTGGCTTCTTCGAAAACCGAGCCATACCACTCTACACGTTCGCGAGCATGACCAGACAGCTCACTGAGAGCGAGCTTTCCAACGTGGGCAACAAGCGAACATATGGGCTTATTCCGGCCGATAGCTTTGGGACGACGGTGCGACGTACTATAGACAACCGTCTTTTCCTTAGAAACGTTTACTCGTATGCGACTAATTTCAAAACAACCAAACAAGATGTCCTTAGGGCGCGGACCCAGCAGCAGGTAGCATTTGACCGCCGATGGCCCGGGCTTTCGTCAATCGGCTTTGAGGCCAGCTGGGGTGGTCTGCTTACGCTCGCGCAAAATGGCGGCATGGTCTTCGGCGAGTTGGCGCACGACGTCTATGGTGCCGCCTTCTGTAATGGAACCGGCGTCGCTCGAGGGGCTGCCTTTGGCAAGGCTGTCGCCGAACTGGCCACGGGGCAATCTTCGGCTGTGATCGATATCCTGAAGACGCGGGCCGCTCCGAGCAGGACTTATCCGAGACTTGTCACATCAATGGGCGTCCGGTTCGTGACCGCTCTTCGTTTCAGGCAGGCAGGCGCGGAAGTCTAGCAATAAGAGGAACGGCAATGGCGGACCTGAAGGGCATCAATCTTGCAATGCAGACACCGTTCGAACCTACCGGTGCGATCGATTACGGCCTCTTCGAAGAGTTGATCGAAAAATACGTATCGGCGGGAGTTCACGGCTTGGTTCTTGGGGCAGGTACAGGCCAGCACCCTTACCTGACCGAGTCCGAATGCAATCGGCTCTACGAGCTCGGGGCGAAGCGCATCGCAGGACGCTGCAACGTTGTCTGCCAGACCTCGGCCCTGAATATGGACGAAGTCATACGGCGGTCACAGCAAGCTGAATCGGTCGGCGCGGACGCGCTGATGATTTTGCCGCCGTATCTCGAAGGTCCGTCAGACGAGGATGGAATTTTCAATTTCTACAGGGAAATCGACGCGGCGGTTGGCGTGGATATTGTGGGCTACAACATCCCGCAGGCTACCGGGATCGCGGTTTCGCCACGCCTTTTTGATCGACTGAGCGGTCTCAAGCATTTCAATTACATCAAAGATAGTGCCGGCGACTTCACCGTGCATCAGGAGTATCTGCAGACGGGAGGCAAGGTGCTAAATGGTTGCGATACAACAACCCTCTATGCGCTGATGGCAGGCGCGCGCGGTGTTATCTGGGGCGCAGCAAACTACATGCCTCTTGAGGCTGTCGAATTGTACAACCTTGTGGCAGCGAAGGATTTGGAGAGGGCTCTGGCACTTTGGCAGCGGATGCTGCCCTCGTTGCTTTTTATCTGGCGGGCACCATATACGCCTTCTGTTCTGAGAGCCGCGCAACTGCGCGGCCTCGGAACCGGGAATGTCCGCAAGCCATTGGCAAAACTCTCGGCGGACCAGGACATGGCGCTTCGCGCCGCACTTGCCCCGCTGTTTGAGGTCGCCTCCTAGCCGTCAGGATATCCAGGGGAGTCCCTATGCGAATTGTCCTGGTTGGTTCGACTGGGATTGTCGGGTCGGCCGTAGCGGCCGAACTTGGCAAGCGGCACAACATTATAGGAGTCGGGCGAACTAGCGGCTTATTCAACGTCGACATCGCCGAGCCGAACTCTATCGACCAATTATTCGACAAGATCGGTGCATTTGACGCGTTGATCTGCACAGCAGGGGCCGTGCACTACGCCCCGCTGAACCAATTCACGAATGAACAGTTCGAAATCGGGCTGCGCAGTAAGTTGATGGGGCAGGTCAATCTCGTAGCGAAGGGTCTCAAGCGTATCCGCGACCACGGATCATTTACCTTGACCTCGGGTCTAACCAACGAAGATCCCATCCGGCAGGGAAGCTCGTCCGCCCTGGTCAATGGCGCGTTAGACGGTTTTGTACGCAGCGCGGCAATCGAGCTTGGGCGGGGGCTGCGGATCAATCTGGTCAGTCCGACTCTCGTACAGGAGTCGGTTCAGCTCTACGGCGACTTCTTTCCTGGCACCGCGGCGGTGCCGGCGAGCGAGGTGGCGCTCGGCTACGTCAAGAGCGCAGAGGGCAGTCAAACGGGTCGAGTTTATCGCATGGGTTGGGTCAGAGACGCCTAATCTGACCAACAATGAACGTCGCGCTAACGGAGGACAAGCATGCCCAGGCAACTCTGCATCGGAGGTAGGTGGGAACTCGGTGGTAGAGCGGCCCAATTTCGATGTGACAAACCCTGCGCATCGTTCTGCGGAGGGGGCATCAACTTGTGGATGTCGCTCCATGAATAGGCAGCGGGTGGTCGGCTTAGAAAATGCCCATCAAGGCGCACTATCGTCGTTGCAGGCGACAGGTGAATGTGACGCAGGGCGCCACTTCACCCCCGTGCCAGAAGGCCATATCCGCATCAGCCTCTGCCAGCCCGAACCTATGCTGCAAGAAGCAGCGCTCCGGCTGCGCCGTTTCGCTTCCAGCTACCGCCGCGAGGCCGCATGACCGCCAAAGCCATTCCCGCCAAAGCAAGAGCGGTCATCATCGGTGGCGGCGTTTCCGGCTGCTCCGTCGCCTATCACCTGGCCAAACTCGGCTGGACCGACATCGTGCTTCTGGAGCGCAAGCAGCTGACGTCAGGCACGACATGGCATGCCGCCGGCCTGATCGGCCAGTTGCGCGGCTCGCAGAACATGACCCGGCTGGCGAAATATTCCGCCGACCTCTACGTCAAGCTGGAAGCCGAGACCGAGGTCGGCACCGGCATGCGCCAGGTCGGTTCGATCACCGTGGCGCTGACCGAGGAGCGCAAGCACGAGATCTACAGGCAAGCATCGCTGGCGCGTGCCTTCGATGTCGATGTCCGCGAGATTTCTCCCAATGAAGTCAAGCAGATGTATCCGCATCTGAATGTCTCGGACGTCGTCGGCGCCGTGCATCTGCCGCTCGACGGCCAGTGCGACCCCGCAAACATCGCCATGGCGCTGGCCAAGGGCGCGCGCCAGCGCGGCGCCACCATCGTCGAGAACGTAAAGGTCACCAAGGTCCATACCAGGGCCGGCCGCGTCACCGGCGTGTCCTGGGCGCAAGGCGAAGAGCAAGGCACGATCGAGGCCGACATCGTCGTCAATTGCGCCGGCATGTGGGCGCGCGAACTGGGAGCGCAGAACGGCGTCACCATCCCGCTACACGCCTGCGAGCATTTTTATCTCGTCACCGAGCCGATCCCCGGCCTCACCCGTCTGCCGGTGCTGCGGGTGCCGGACGAGTGCGCCTACTACAAGGAAGACGCCGGCAAGATGATGCTGGGCGCCTTCGAGCCGGTGGCCAAGCCGTGGGGCATGGACGGCATAAGCGAGGATTTCTGCTTCGACCAACTGCCTGAGGACATGGAGCATTTCGAGCCGATCCTCGAAATGGGCGTCAACCGCATGCCGATGCTGGCGACCGCCGGCATCCACACCTTCTTCAACGGTCCGGAGAGTTTTACGCCCGATGACCGCTACTATCTCGGTGAGGCGCCGGAGCTGTCCGGCTACTGGATGGCGACCGGCTACAATTCGATCGGCATCGTCTCCTCCGGCGGCGCCGGCATGGCGCTGGCGCAGTGGATCAATGACGGCGAAGCGCCCTTCGACCTGTGGGAGGTCGACATCCGCCGCGCCCAGCCATTCCAGAAGAACCGACGCTATCTCAAGGAGCGCGTCTCCGAGACGCTCGGCCTGCTCTATGCCGACCATTTCCCCTATCGGCAGATGGCGACCTCGAGGAATGTCCGCCGCTCGCCCCTGCATGAGCATCTGAAGGCGCGCGGCGCGGTGTTCGGCGAAGTCGCCGGCTGGGAGCGCGCCAACTGGTTCGCACGCGAGGGCCAGGAGCGCGAATACCGCTATTCCTGGAAGCGGCAGAACTGGTTCGACAACCAGCGCGAGGAACACCTCGCGGTCCGAAACAAGGTCGGCCTGTTCGACATGACCTCGTTCGGCAAGATCCGTGTCGAAGGCCGCGACGCCTGTGCCTTCCTCCAGAAGCTCTGCGCCAACGACATGGACGTCGCGCCGGGCAAGATCGTCTACACCCAGATGCTCAACCAACGCGGCGGCATCGAGAGCGACCTGACGGTCTCGCGCCTGTCGGAGACGGCGTTCTTCCTCGTCGTCCCAGGCGCCACGCTGCAGCGTGACCTCGCCTGGCTGCGCCGCCATGTCGGCGGGCAGTTCGTTGTCGTCACCGACGTAACGGCGGCCGAAAGCGTGCTCTGTCTCATGGGTCCGGATGCGCGAAAGCTGATCCAGAAGGTCAGCCCGAACGATTTCTCCAATGAGAAAAATCCGTTCGGCACATTCCAGGAGATCGAGATCGGCATGGGCCTGGCCCGCGCCCACCGCGTCACCTATGTCGGCGAGCTCGGCTGGGAACTCTATGTCTCGACCGACCAGGCAGCACACGTTTTCGAAGCGATCGACGAGGCCGGTGCCGATGTCGGCCTGAAACTCTGCGGCCTGCACACGCTGGATTCCTGCCGCATCGAAAAGGCTTTCCGGCATTTCGGCCACGACATCACCGACGAGGACAATGTGCTGGAGGCCGGCCTCGGCTTCGCGGTGAAGACCGCCAAGGGCGACTTCATCGGCCGCGATGCCGTGCTGCGCAAAAAGGAAGCCGGCCTGTCACGCCGGCTCGTCCAGTTCCGGCTTAAGGATCCAGAGCCCCTGCTCTTCCATAACGAGGCGATCCTGCGCGACGGCAAGATCGTCGGTCCGATCACATCAGGCAATTACGGCCATCACCTCGGCGGCGCGGTAGGGCTGGGTTATGTGCCATGCCGGGGCGAGAGCGAGGCCGATGTGCTGGCTTCATCCTACGAGATCGAAATCGCCGGCGAACGCTTCGCGGCGGAAGCATCGTTGAAGCCGATGTACGATCCGAAGGCTGAAAAAGTGCGGGCCTGAGTTACAAACACCTATAGGAATGAGTGGATAGCTGCGCAACGCGTCTTCGCAAGGGATGCAGCTTCGATACGTAACGCGAGCAATTATACGTCAAGCGTCTAGGTGTCCGTATCCCCAATGCCGTCTCTTGTTGGGAGACCTTGAAAGTAGTGATGCTGGCCAAGGCCCGAGAGATATCAGCCCTAACCGCGGTGGAGCGGCTCAAGGCCTTGTAGGCAGACGTCCTCAGTACCGGTCCCTACGATCGACCACAGCCGTGGGTGGGTGGCAAGTCTTCAATAGGACCAATTTAAATGTGTCAGATCGGCGGTGGTAAAATGGGCGTGCGGATTTAAAGCCCGTTGCGTCCACCGCGCGTGGATCGCCCGGGCGGAACGTAAGTCATCGCCGCGAAAGGGCGACGGCGGGGTCCTTCACGAAAGTAGTTTCAGACTGTTCAGCATGCAGGGCGCCGGGGCACTGCGCGAGCACTTCTACTAAGCACGGGACAAGGTCGGTTCGCTCATTTCTTGCCTTCGTCGCTGTGAGCAGAGAGCGCAGCTGTGTCCATATCGATTGATCTTCCAGAGCTTGTTGGGCGGATTGAGGGGGCAGAGCTGCCCCCGTACTGGCAAATTTTTCCCGATTTCAAACCACTCACGGCCTTGGGGCTCGATATCACGCCTTGAATTCCTGAAAACAGGGCGCGCCGGGTGACGACGCCCGCCGGCTCGCTGCCGTCATAGACTGCGATCAGATCGCCGCCATCCGCAGCGGTGCTGATCACAGCGGAGAGCTTGTCAGTGGTTTGCACGCGGGGGAGCGCTTGGAATTTCTTTTCAGAAAGCGTCGCTATGCTGTCCCGCGGCTGCATGATCTTCCTGGCAGTGACGAGATTGAGCAGCGAAATGCCTGAGACGAAATCAGCGACATAGCGGTCCTTGGGCGCGGTTACGATGTCTTCCGGCGTTCCCACTTGAACGAACTTACCATCCTTCATGATCGCAATACGATCGCCCAGGCGAATGGCTTCGTCGAGGTCGTGTGTGATAAACACCGTTGTTTTCTGGACGACCTTCGCGAGGTCTAGGAACTGCTGTTGGAGTTGGCGGCGGATCAACGGGTCGAGCGCTGAGAACGGCTCGTCCAGTAACAGGATCTGCGGGTCTGCCGCCATGGCACGGG